>NZ_JADBTR010000144.1:0-6608 GCF_020246065.1 Microcystis sp. M144S2 | reverse complement strand
GGATATCGAATTTGTTGAACAAAAGGAACAGTTAGGCACTGGCCATGCTATTCAGCAGTTAATCCCCCATTTAGAGGACTTTCAGGGGGATTTGTTGGTCTTAAATGGCGATGTTCCCCTGTTGCGTCCCGAAACCTTGCAAAATCTTCTCCAGATTCATAAAAACCATGGTAACGCTGCCACCCTCTTAACTGCTAACCTTCCTAACCCGAAAGGTTACGGTCGAGTTTTTTGTGATGGCAATAATCTCGTTAAGCAGATTGTCGAAGAAAGAGACTGTACCGATGCCCAACGACAAAACCACCGGATTAATGGAGGTATATACTGCTTTAATTGGTCAAAATTAGCGGCTATACTGCCTAATTTAACGCCCAATAACGATCAGGGTGAGTATTATCTCACGGATGTGGTCAATTTTCTCGATCCCGTCATGGCTGTGGATGTGGAGGACTGTTTAGAAATTAGCGGCATTAACGATCGCAAACAATTGGCCGCCGCCTATGATATCCTGCAAACTAGAGTCAAAGATGATTGGATGGCCGCCGGAGTCACCATTATTGACCCCGATAGTGTCACCATTGAGGATACTGTCACTCTCAGTGCCGATGTGATTATTGAACCCCAAACCCATCTGCGCGGTGAGACGATAATCGCTTCTGGTTGTCGTATAGGTCCGGGGAGTTTAATCGAAAATAGTCGCATAGGCAGCGATGTGACGGTCTTATTTTCGGTTATTTCTGATAGTCAGGTGGATTCTGGTTGTCGCATCGGTCCCTATGCTCATTTGCGCGGAGAAGCGAAAATTGGTGCTAATTGTCGAGTCGGTAATTTTGTTGAAATTAAAAAAAGTGACATCGGCAATAAAACCAATATTGCCCATTTATCCTATTTGGGAGATGCCACTTTAGGGGAAAAAGTGAACGTTGGTGCGGGAACAATTACTGCTAATTACGATGGGGTGAAAAAACACCAAACTATGATCGGCAGTGGCACAAAAACTGGGGCAAATAGTGTTTTAGTGGCTCCTCTAGAATTAGGAAAAAATGTCACTGTGGCCGCTGGTTCAACTATCACTAAAAATGTCCCCGATAACGCTTTAGTTATTGCTCGGGAACCTCAGTATGTGGTCGAAAATTGGTCAAATCAGTTTCAGTAGATTATGGCAGTTATCAGTTATCAGTTATCAGTTATCAGTTCACTGTTTACTGATTGCTGTTTACTGATGCTGGTCGATGGCTTAAATTTGCGCGATGAAGCATGAAATGCTATAAAAATCTCAGTCCTCCCTATAGAAAAGAGTAAAAACTTTATGGCACGCACCGAGTCCACAATGTTAGATTTGGGGACAAAAGCTCCCAGTTTTGCCTTACCCGATGTGGTTTCGGGTGAAACTATCTCTCTGGACAGCTTTGCGGCTAAAACCGCTCTGTTAGTCATCTTCCTCTGTGAACATTGTCCCTTTGTTAAACACATTCAAGAAGAACTTACCCGTCTAGGTTGCGATTATGCTAACACCAATCTGGGCATCCTCGCCATTAGTTCTAATGACGTGGAGAAATATCCCGATGATTCGCCGGAAAATTTGAAAAAAATGGCGATAACCCTTGACTTTAAATTCAATTTATGCTATGACGAAAGCCAAGAAGTGGCGAAAGCTTACACGGCAGCCTGTACTCCCGATTTTTTCCTCTTTGATAGTCAGCGGATTCTAGTCTATCGCGGTCAATTGGATGATAGTCGTCCTAGTAATGGTGTACCGGTGACAGGCAAAGATCTCCGGGCCGCTATTGACAAGGTTTTAAGCGGTCAACCGGTGCCGACGGAGCAAAAACCTAGTTTAGGCTGTAATATCAAATGGAAACCGGGTAATGAGCCACCCTATTATGGTTAATTAACGAAGGGTGTAGGGTGTAGGGTGTGGGGTGTGGGGTGTGGGGTGTGGGGTGTGGGGAGAATAAATAAAATAATCTCCTATCTCCTGACTCCTGACGACCGGCTCCTAACCCCACCAACAAGCTTTTTGCCGCAAACCCTACTTATGAGACTATTTCAAGAGCGTAACCGATTGCTGTGCTAATAAGGCAGTACCATAGGCTGCTTGCTCCTGTTTAGATAAAAGCACAGGAACTCCTAAATGACGCTGACGAATTATTCTCCAAGTCGAATTTTTTGCCCCACCACCCGCACTATAAACTCGCTCTAATTTATTGGCTCCCAATTCCTGTAAACGCTGATAACCTAAAGCTTCAATGCGGGCAATACTTTCTAGTAAACCATGTAAAAATTCTAGAGGATTATCGGGGCGGGGAGTCAGTTTTGCGGGTAAAAAAGGATCATTAATGGGAAAGCGCTCGCCAGCTTTTAGGAGGGGATAATAATCTAAATTACTTTCTTTTTGTCCATCTATTGCTAAACTATAATTTCTCAATTCTTGATCAGAAAAAAACTTCTTTAACACCGCTCCTCCCGTATTCGATGCCCCACCGGTTAACCACAAATTTCCTAAACGATGACTATAGATGCCATAGTTACTATCATCAACTTTCTGGCTACTTAATAACTTTAAAACTAAAGTTGAACCTAAAGATGTCACTGCAGCCCCCAAAGAATTAGCACCACTGGCTAAAAATGCCGCTATACTGTCGGTGGTTCCCGTATAAATTAAACAATCTTTCGGGATAGCAAAACGAGTCACTAAATCCGGTTTAATAGTATCTATCGCTGTACCCGGGGCAAAAATTTCCGGTAGCAAATTAAACATCGGTAAATTCTCTAACCAATCGGGATAACAGAGATTTTCGAGATCATAACCTAACTTTAAGGCATTGTGATAATCACTAATTCCCAGTTTACCGTGCAGCAGAAATGCTAACCAGTCCGCTTGCGAGAGAAAATAACGCGCTTGGGAAAAAATTTCTTGCTGACTCCACCAAAGTAATTTGGCTAAACTAGAGGTGGCACTAATTACGGGATGGTGAGGGGGTGCTATAGCTTTAATTGCTTCTAAAAAGGCAATTCCTCGCCCGTCATTGTATAATATCGCCTCAGAAAGAGGATTACCCCAATTATCACATAATAACACCGTCGAGGAAGTACCATTAATCGCGATCGATTTAAGTTCTGAACGCACCGAATCCCCTAGATTATCCAATAAATAAAATAGGGCCTTTTGCCAATCCTGAAAATTGGCATTAGTGAAGGGATAATGAACCTCAGCGACGATATTTTTGCTAGAATCAATAGCAATCGCTCGCGCTCCCGACGTGCCAAAATCAATACCTAAAGATAAACCCATTGATGTCTTCACAACCCCCTCATTCTGGCTACCATTGGGATGGTATCACTCCCCGATTCTTTGAAGGTTGGTACTTCCGAGTCATGATTCCGCAATTAGCCGACGGATTCGCCTTTATGTATTCTATTCAAGACCCAAGCGGCGGTCAAGTCAATAGCGGCGGAGCGGTACAAATTTTAGCCATAGAATCTAATTATCTTTGTCGCACTTTTCCCGATACGGATAAATTTTGGGCAAGTCGTCAGCAATTAGCCATTATCCATTGGGGAAAAACTAACTTAAAAACCCGTCCCTGTTTGCTTTCTTCGTCAGATTTTTTTGAGTCTATTCAAGAAGGTTATCAAGCAACAGCAAACCAGCAGCAAGGACGAATTTATGATCCCGTCACTGGAGAAATCTGTCAATGGGATTATCGCGTTGAAACTAGGTACAGTTGGGGAGATAAAAAGCGTTCACCCCAAGCAACAGCAGGAATATTATCTTATTTACCGATTTTTGACCCGGGTTGGCAGATTTTAACTGCTCATGGTTTAGCAACGGGAATGATTACCCATCGGGGAAAAAATTACCCCTTTGAGAATGTACCTTTTTATAGCGAGAAAAATTGGGGTTATTCTTTCCCCGAAAAGTGGTTTTGGATTAATTGTAATGCTTTCCCTGAAAATCCCGATTTAACCTTAACCGCAGTGGGTTCTACCCGGAAAGTTCTTAACTGGACGGAATCGGTGGGAATTATCGGTATTCACTGGCAAAATCGCTTTTATAAGTTTGATATCTGGAATTCTCAACTAACTTGGACAGTGCAACCCTGGGGATACTGGGAAATGAGGGCAACCAACGAGGATTATACCATTGTCTTAATCGGGATCAGTGATCATCCTCCCGATCGCGTGCGTGTACCCACGGAAAAAGGTCTCTGTTTTGCTTGTCAAGATACACTCAAAGGTAAATTATCGATAAAATTGGCTGATAGTCGTGGTAAAATCCTTATAAATAGCTCTAGTCGTCTAGCTGGTCTCGAAATTGGCGGTATTTGGCCATCAGCTTGGATTAAACAGTGATTTAAATCACCATTACGAGGGGAGAATATCCAGTTATCTGGCTGCATCTCAGACAACATTGAGATGCAGCCTCGATATTCTCTAGAAAATGCTCGATTACCAGCTAATTACTTTAACCGTTTCCTTAAATAAATTTGCTTCTAGGGAATCGGGGGAACTTGTCACCACACCGGCAATTAGATCTTCGGGTTTTATGGCTGCTTGTTTCATACAGGAGGGACAAATTAAGACTTTTCCCCCTTGACTGATGAAATCTACTAACATTGCTTGCAGGGTTTTACCGGTGATACCGTTAGTGTGTTGAGGAATGGTCGTCGCTGCCAGGTGTACCCCTGTAATATTCAAAAAAATGGTGGTTGAGTGACCTTTTTTCAGCATATTGGTGGCGACACCAATGGCCATTGCAGCTCGCCAAGGATCATCGGTGGTTAAATTAACAAATAAATCGGATTTTTGTTGACCGACAGCGATTATTGCTTCGTTAGTTTGTACTGGAGAAAGGGAAGGATTAGCCAAGACTGGGATAGATGTAACTAAGGATAATCCGACAAGGGAACCAAGGGCTAAAGATTTTAATAACATTTTCTTGTCCTCTTGCTGCTGGGTGCAATGAAAACATTTTCATTATGATAACTTCTGGAAAATCTTGTCAACAGACAGCCTGTCAAACTTTAATTTTTGTTGCGGATAACAAAAACCATCTACTAATAAAAATGATAATTATTTACTTATCTAACATTTTATCTAATCTTTCCTGAATCAATAAAGCTAGGGAAGAACGCAAAAAAAATAAACCAAATAACCCCGCTAAACTGAAGGGAATAATAGCTAGTTTGCTATAGTTGGTGTCTAATAAAAATATGGCTGAGATAATGCTAAATCCCAATAGACAGACATTAATTAATACTTTAATTCCCAGATAAATTCTTTTCAGAAGTCGCTCATTTTCCCGTGACTTAACTTGAAAAACTAAATTTCCTCGCTCGATCTTTTCCTCTAACTGACGGATCATTCTTTCGTTTTTATTACCTTTTTGCCATTGTTGTTGAAAAAAAGTGCGAGCTTGATTAGCTAGGGTAAGCATGGTGTTGGTAGTTCCTCCTGATACCGCTAGACTTTTCACAAAAGGTTGACTAGCTGCTAATAAATTATACTGAGGATCTAAAGAGCGGGCAATCCCATCCAAAGTGGTGACAGATTTAATAATAAAAGTCATTTGGGGAGGTAAGCGAAAAGGTTGCTGTTTAAACATTAAATACACTTGATCGCTAATTTGTTCAAAGACCCTCACATCTACCGGTTTATCGCGAAATTCATCTAAGAGAAACTGGACGATATTTCGCACGGGTTGCAGATCTCTAACGGGTTCAATTAAACCCATATACACCAGAGTTTTTAAGACTGTTTCCGTATCCTTTCTCAAGACAGCGAAAAAGGTTTCGATCATTTGATCTTTAGCGACGGACTTTAACTCGAACATCGTGCCAAAATCGTAGAAAATTAACTCCCCTTCCTGACTAACTGCCATATTACCCGGATGGGGATCCGATTGGAAAAAACCATCCTGTAATAGTTGTTTGAGATAGGAACATATCCCCAGTTGAATAATCCCATCTACGTTAATACCATTAGCTAGTAAAGTCTCTCGATCATCGACTTTAATCCCGGGTACATACTCCAAAGTTAATACCTTGCGGGTGGTATATTGCCAGTAAACTAAAGGGACTTTTACTTGAGGATAATTCTTAAAATTTTCCCGAAAGCGATCTGCATTTTTACCCTCATGGATATAATCGATTTCTTGAAAGAGTAGCTCAAAGAATTCTTGATAGATAGCTTCTAAATTATATTTTTTCACCACGGGGAAAATATTTAACCAACGGGTGAGACGATGTAACAATTCAAAATCGAGATTAAATAGTCTTTCTAGATTCGGTCTTTGTACCTTAATAACGACTTCTTCTCCACTTAATAACTGCGCTCGATGAACTTGTCCTAAACTGGCACAAGCGAGGGGAGAAACGCTAAAACTTGCAAATAAATTATCTAGGGGTTGTCCTAATTCTGTTTCAATAACTCGGATCGCTTCTTGACTATTAAATTCGGGAACCCGATCCTGTAATTGGGTTAATTGTTCGATATATTCGAGCGGAATTAAATCTGCTCGCGTCGATAAAGATTGTCCAATTTTAATAAAAGTTGGTCCCAAATTCATGAGGCGATCAACTAACCATTTCGCTCTCCTTTGCCGT
>NZ_JADBTR010000143.1:0-7617 GCF_020246065.1 Microcystis sp. M144S2 | reverse complement strand
TGCAAGGCTGAGTCAGGCAGATTTTCCCGTAGTATCAAAAATGAAACTCGCTCCAATCGTTCACTCTGAGGACGGGCGAGAGGCAATTGTAGAGACTGCCGCTTTCACTAGCATTTAATTAAGAGGAACAACCGATGGCAACCTATAAAGTCACCCTGATAACACCCGATGGCAAGCATGAAATTGATGTTAAAGATGATGATTACATTCTCGATATAGCTGAAGAGCAAGGACTGGACTTACCCTATTCCTGCCGTGCGGGAGCTTGCTCCACCTGTGCCGGTAAACTTGTATCTGGTACAATCGATCAATCCGATCAATCCTTCCTTGATGACGATCAAATTGCAGCGGGTTATGTCCTCACCTGCGTCGCCTATCCTACCTCTGACTGTGTGATCGAAACTCACCAAGAAGAAAGTTTACTCTAATCTCTCTCGAGATTATCAGAAAACTCCCGTTAAAGCCATGGCTTTAACGGGAGTTATTTTATGGCTCAAAAATTTTTTTCCCTAAACACTTGTGTGTTTTAGCTAAGGGTGCTATGATTGTTAATCGTGGAATTAATGGGTCGGTGCCCGAGTGGTTAATGGGGGCGGACTGTAAATCCGTTGGCTACGCCTACGCTGGTTCGAATCCGGCCCGGCCCACCACGATCAATGCCCGTGTAGCTCAGTGGTAGAGCACACCCTTGGTAAGGGTGAGGTCATGAGTTCAATCCTCATCACGGGCTTTCTCTAAAACCCTCTCCCCAAAGAGGTTTTCTGCCTAATACTAGGTTTTTGCTTTCCCTGCTCATTCTCAATCAGCCGTTGGCGGATGAGATTAAGTAAGTCTTCAGCACTATGGCGTTAACATAAGTTCTCCCCTAGCCCAATTAGACATCGATCGCCTAAAATAATCAAAATTAACTTATTTGTTAGCTCATGTCTCCCCTTGACAACATCGCTAAACTGTCTCACCTCACCCGCAGAGATGTTCAGAAAAATTGGTTGATCGCTACAGCAGAGGGAAAACCAATTCAACCCGTCACCCTCAATGAAAAACAATACATTATTTGGCCGGCCGGCAGACAAATCCAATATCTAACTCAAAAAATTATTGTCCCCGAACATTTAGCCGGTTATCCTTTAGCGGGAATGGAACTGAGATTAATCTTAACTTGGTGGGCGGAAGATGTCAAAATTTATGTTAATAATCAATTTATCCAAGCAGGAGATCTCTTTGATTCTTCCACGCGCATTTTACTTTCTAACTCGGTCTCTACTGGTCAAGAAATCGTTGTTACTCTGCGTTTAGTCAGTCCCAATCATGATATTGGTGGTTTGATGAAATCAGAGTTAATCTATGAATATAGCCAAGCTATCGATCCTAGTTTTGTTGCTGATGAATTAACCATCCTCCATAATTATCTACAAACTTTTTATCCTGAAAACTTAGCAGCTTTTACCGCTACTCTCGATAATATTGACTGGGATAATGTCACCAACAAAGATAAATTTAATCGCTCCCTAGAATCAATTCGTCAATCCCTACAAACCCTCGCTCAACCTCTCAAAGAACGCAGTTTTCATCTTCTCGGTCATGCACATTTGGATCTGGCTTGGTTGTGGCCGTTGGCAGAAACTTGGCAAGTAGCAAAAAACACTTTTATCTCGGTTTTAAACCTGCAAAAAGATTTTCCTAACCTAGTATTTGGTCATTCTAGTCCCCTAATTTACGAATGGATAGAAAAACATCATCCTGACCTATTTCAAGCAATTCTAGAGGCATATAAAGGGCAATCTTGGGAACTTTTGGGCGGGATGTGGGTAGAACCAGAAGTCAATTTAATCTCTGGGGAATCCCTATTTCGACAGCTGCTTTATGGACAAAAATATTTTCAAGAAAAATTTGGGCAAATCACTAAAACTGCTTGGCTGCCGGATACCTTTGGTTTTCCCTACCAATTGCCGCAAATTCTTAAATCTTTTGGCATCAAATATTTTATAACCGGGAAACTCCATTGGAATGATACGACTAAATTTCCCCACGGTTTTTTCTGGTGGCAATCTCCCGATGGCAGTAAAATTCTTTCCCTCATGTCTCCTCCCAATGTTGCCGGAGTTATGGATACTAACCCAATTATTATGACCGATCATGCTCTCAATTGGGAACGGCAAACCGGCTTAAAAGAGATTTTTTGGCTGCCCGGTGTTGGTGATCATGGCGGCGGTCCGACTCGTGATATGTTAGAGGTGGCCCAACGTTGGCAAAAATCTCCTTTTTTCCCCCAGTTAAAATTTAGCCAAGCAACAACTTATCTGGACAGTCTCGAGACAAGTAATCTCCCTATCTGGGATGATGAATTATATCTAGAATTCCATCGGGGTTGTTATACTACCCACGCCGACCAAAAGGCTTATAATCGTTACTGTGAAATCCTCTTGTATCAAGGGGAACTATGGTCTTCTCTGGCTAATATCTTACTAGATATTCCCTATCCGAAAGTCGAGATAGAATCGGCATGGAAAAAGGTTTTATTAAATCAGTTTCATGATATACTGCCCGGTACTTCGATCCCCGAAGTATTTAGGGATGCTAATCAGTTATGGCGGCAAGTTATCACCACAGGTGAAGCAATTTTAGATCAAGCTTTACAGGCAATTGCTAATCAAATTAATTTACCTAATCCCCCCCATCCCCAAGCAAAACCTTTTCTAGTTTTTAATTCTCTTAACTGGGAAAGAACCCAGGTTATCTCTTTAGCAATAGAATCTGTCAATTGTTCGGTTTATGACTTGAATAATTGTCTTTGTCTTTCGCAATTATCCCACGACAATCAGCTATTATTTCTCGCTGAAAATATTCCTTCTGTGGGTTATAAGTTATTTTGGTTAGTTGCCAATCAGCAAGCAGCCGAGCAAAATTTAACTAACTGCCAATTTATTTTAGATAATGGAATGCTTAAAGTTACCATTAACTCGGAAACGGGGGATATAGATAGTATATTCGATATAATTAATCAAAAAGAAATCCTACAAGCTGCTGGTAATCAATTACAGGCATTTAAAGATCAAGGACAATATTGGGACGCTTGGAATATCGATCCGAATTATCAACAATATCCCTTACCAAAAACAGTATTAAAATCGATCGAATGCTTAGAATGTGGTCCCTTGCGCTGGCAGATTCGCGTGATCAGAAGTTTAGGTGATTCGCAATTTTATCAAGATTATATCTTAGAAAAAGATGCTCCTATTCTCCAGATTAAAACTATTGTTAATTGGCAACAGGAACATACTTTAGTAAAAACCGCTTTTCCTCTCACCCTCAACAGCGATTTTACCACCTATGAAATTGCCTGTGGTGCGATCGAGCGTTCCCACGAACCAGAATCGCCAAAATGGGAAGTTTACGCGCATAAATGGGCGGATTTAACCGATACAGAGGCAAACTACGGGGTTAGTCTTTTAAATAATAATAAATATGGCTATGATGCTACTAACCAGCAACTGCGATTAACTCTCTTGAGAAGTCCCCGCTGGCCCGATCCCGAGGCGGATATGGGAAACCAAGAATTTACCTATGCAATATATCCCCATCAAGGTAACTGGAAAACGGCGAAAACTGTCCATCACGCTTGGCAGTTAAACTCACCTGTCAACGTTATTTTTATTAATAATTCTTCTCGATCAACCCAGTTGCCACCCGTGGCACAATGGTTAAAATTCTCGGCCGATAACTTAATTTTAATGAGTTTCAAACCAAGTGAAACAGCCTCTCGGGGTTGGGTAATGCGCGTCTATGAATGTCAGGGAGAAAACGCTGTAATTGATTTTGCCAATCAATTACAATTAACAATAAAAGAATCGATCGATGGTTTAGAAAAAGCGATCGATCCTATGGAGCAAATTTCTCCTTGGCAGATAGCCACATGGTTATTAAAGAATTAATCTTCGTGATCTTCAAAAGGATCGCTTAATTCTGCTGCCGGCGGTCCAAAAGCGGTATAAAGAGCTAAAGCGGTAATCCCTACCAAAGCGGCAGCGATCGAAACACCCAAAATTGTTGCAGTTTCCATAGAATAAAATTTGCTTAGATACAGTCTGTATCTTATCTTAACAAAATATAACCGATCTCGCCGCCGATAACGATCGCTAATCTGGCCGGTTGCATTGCTGTTATCTCATGCCCGATAATGCTGAAAGGATCGAGTAAATAGCGATCAAACTAAACCAGAAAAATTATTATGAAGAAACTCCTACAGGGACTAGAAAAGTTCCAGAGTGGTTATTTTGATGAACATCGGCAATTATTTGAGCAACTCTCCCACGGACAAAAACCGAGAATCCTGTTTATCACCTGTTCCGATTCCCGTATCGATCCTAACCTAATTACCCAAGCGGAGGTGGGGGAATTATTCGTAATTCGTAATGCGGGAAATATAATTCCTCCCTACGGAGCAACCAATGGTGGTGAGGGTGCATCTATAGAATATGCTATCAACGCTCTCGGCATCGAGCAAGTGATTATCTGCGGTCACTCCCATTGTGGAGCGATGAAAGGTTTGCTAAAATTGCAGAGTCTGGCCGATGAAATGCCTTTAGTTTACGATTGGTTAAAACAAGCAGAAGCTACTCGACGTTTAGTTAAGGATAATTACAAAGAATTAGAAGGAGAAGAACTGATCGAGGTGACAGTAGCAGAAAATGTTCTCAATCAGTTAAGTAATTTGCAAAGCTATCCAATTATTCGTTCCCGATTACATCAGGGTAAATTATCTCTACACGGTTGGATTTTTCGGATTGAAACCGGCGAAATTTTAGCCTACGATCCCATCCTACACGATTTTGTCGCTCCCCATAGTAAAATTACTCATCCCGAACCAGAAGACAATTTACCCTCTAGTCGTCACCTTCCCAATAGTCATCCCTTCAAGATTTCTGAGGATTATATCAGGACTCACGCGGAGGTAAAAAAAGCGACTCCTGCGGTTAATACTGTGGCCAAAAAGAATGGCTCCTCAACCCAAAAACCGGGCTATAATTATTTAGAACCCTCCCAAGCTGATCGCATTTATCGCGGTTCGAGAAGTTAATTAGGGATTACAGAAATTCTCTAGAGATGTGCTTATTAACGTCTCTAGAGTGGCAATTAAACGATAACTGCTATACTCCTCTATGGCTTCCCCAAAAGATTTTATTAGTCCCGTCAATTCCGAGCAAGAGTTAGTCTATCCTTTTCGGAACTATCTTAACTATCTTCACGAAAAATACTCTGATTTACAGACGGGTCATATCGCCGATTATATTCCGGAATTAGCCCTAGCAGCTCCAGAATGGTTTGGTATTTCCGTAATTAGCACTGATGGTCAGATTTTTGAGGTGGGAGACTGTCAGCAAACCTTTACAGTACAATCGATTTCTAAAGCTTTTGTCTTTGGATTAGCTCTAGAAGATCACGGAAGAGAATACGTTAATAGTAAAGTCGGTGTTGAACCCACCGGAGAAGCTTTTAACTCGATTATTCTCGATGAAAAAACCAATCGTCCCTATAATCCTATGGTTAATGCTGGTGCGATCGCTACCACGGATTTAATCACCGGACAGAATGCCACCGAAAGGCTAAAACGTATTTTAGAAATGTTTAAACGCTATACCGGCAGGGATCACGAGATTAATGTCCCCGTTTTTCTCTCGGAAAAATCCACCGGCAATCGCAATCGGGCCATGGCTTATCTGATGCTAAATTTTGGCATGGTTAGCGATAAAATTGAAGAAACCCTCGATCTTTACTGTCAACAATGCGCCATACTCGTCCATGCTCACGATTTAGCCCTCATGGCTGCTACCTTAGCTAATGGGGGTGTCAACCCAATCACAGGAATACGGGCGATCGATGAACACTACGTTCAAGATGTGATCAGTGTTATGCTTACCTGTGGAATGTACGACGCTTCGGGAGAATGGGCCTATCGGGTAGGATTACCAGCAAAAAGCGGTGTCGGGGGCGGAATTACGGCAGTAGTTCCCCATCAGTTGGGAATTGGGACTTTTTCGCCCCTTTTAGATGAAAAAGGCAACAGCATCAGAGGAGTGAAAATTTGTCAAGATATTTCAGAGGATTTTGGTTTACATTTATTCAATGTGGCTAAACCAGAACGAGATTTAAAAACATGGCTTGAAGGCAATAGTTGATATTGATAGCTGTCCCCGACAAGAGCGCCTACCGATCCCAGGAAATTAATTTGGCCAGAGGTCTGTGGAAAAAAATGTCATAAACCTCTTGACAAAAGCAGCGGATTATGTGTATTATTACTATTGTGTGAGGAGTATAAGTTCAGCATAAGAGGAACCTTTGGGGTCGAAACACGGCAAGACTCCCAGAGGTTCTTCTTTTTCACTTCCTTATTGGCTCAAAGTCAGCCATAAAATCAGGTTTTACCCGATCGCTAGTTTTTTCTCAATTTATCCCTTCTAGGTCGGTTGCTGCTTACCAAGAGCAACAGGTCAAAATTTTGCCGAAGAAACTGCACAAGAGAAGTGTAATTGCTCGTAAAATTGGGAATTAAGTACAAGGGCAATCCTATGGCAGATAAAAATAACGGTAACGGCGGCTTATTCGTCGTCGGGGTTTTAGTAGGCAGTGCGATCGGGGCAGTGGCGGGTTTATTAGTAGCACCGAGATCTGGAAAAGAAACCCGTCGAATTCTGCAAAAATCCGCGCGGGCTTTGCCTGAATTAGCCGAAGATCTGACCACGACGATGCAATTGCAGGCCGATCGCCTATCGGAATCGGCCCGACGTAATTGGGATGATACTTTAATGAGATTAAAAGAGGCGGTGACAGCCGGAATCGAAGCTAGTCAAAGTCTAGCCACGGACAATCCTTTCCCCGACTCGCAAGAATCCCCCGAAGGCGATAATCAACACTCGAATCACTATTAAATGACCGAACCTATTTTCTGGCTAGGATGTTCTTTACTGCTAGTCGCCGTTAGTTTAACGGCGGTTTTCATCGCCGCTTTACCTGCTCTGCAAGAGTTAGCCCGGGCTGCCCGCAGTGCCGAAAAATTATTCGATACCCTCCATCGGGAATTTCCCCCGACTCTAGAGGCAATTCGCCTGACAGGGGCGGAAATCAGCGAATTAACCGACAATATCGATGAGGGGGTCAAAAGTACCCGCCAAGTTGTCCAAGGAGTCGATCGCAGTCTCGGTAGTGCTAAAGCTGGTCTTAGCAAGCTCGATCGTGGCAGCCGTCGCCTCCTGATCGGTTTTAAAGTCGCTTGGAATACTTGGAAACGCAGTTAAGGAGATGGGGAATTATGAAGTGGGAAGTGGGAAATTGGGAAATGGGGGAGTGGGGAGATAGGAGAATTTCGACTAATACCCCAAAACCCTCAAACCCCAACTCCCTAAAACCCCAACTCTCAACTCCTAACCCCACCAACAAACTTTTTCAGCAAACCCTAAATAGGGTTTGCTGAAAAAGTAGGGGCGAAGCATTCGGATAGAAAATCTACGGTTTCACCGATAAGTTATTGTCCGAATGCTTCGCCCCTACAGGACGCGGAACCATGAAGACGCAAGGTTTTGAAGCACGATTCTCTCAGAATCTTGCACCTGTTTCGGGAGA
>NZ_JADBTR010000142.1:0-21959 GCF_020246065.1 Microcystis sp. M144S2 | reverse complement strand
TCCACCTAGGGCCATGAAGGCGCAGGGGAAGAGTAGTAAACCAGACCAACCGATGAAGACGAAACGGTCTCTTTTGAGCCAGTCATCGAGAGCATCAAACAGCCCTCTTTCTGGGGCGCGTCCGACAGCAATGGTCATGGGGGTTTTCTCCGAAAAATGTATATTATTGCTAAGATTCCGCGCTCTCTTCTCTATCTATCCGAGCAGGCCAGCAGATGTGTAGAAGAATTGTGAGAAATCTTTACTTTTCTTAACTTACACTATATTGGAAAAAATGGCCAAGATTTTTTAGGTCGATCTTAAAAAAATCTAAAATTTTTTCGGGGAGACCGCTTGCTGCGCCCTCAAAGCTGTTGTCATTGGCAAATGCGGCAAAATCCACTTGAGTGGGA
Organism: Microcystis sp. M144S2; assembly: GCF_020246065.1. Taxonomy (NCBI): domain Bacteria; kingdom Bacillati; phylum Cyanobacteriota; class Cyanophyceae; order Chroococcales; family Microcystaceae; genus Microcystis; species Microcystis sp. M144S2. The sequence continues at coordinate 21,567 of NZ_JADBTR010000142.1, read as the reverse complement.
TGCTAGACCCCTATGTGCGGTAATTATGCCCAAATTGAGGTGATTAAACCCCACAGTGCGCTATTAAGTTTCATTTAGGGGGTGTTAGACGGATGGACGTGGGATAGTAGGATGGAGAGGGTTGCTCGATCGCAGGGAGCAGTATAATTAATAGTTAGCTGTCAAAACGTGAAAATTTGGGGAATAACTGTTCATCATGTCAGAGTTTTCTTTGGAAAGCTTCGCGGAGAGGATTCATTACGGCAAAACAAAGGACTATTTTCAAGAAGTTCTATCTTCATATCAAAATAGGAATTATCGTTCTGCTGTTGTGATGCTTTGGTCTGTTGCTGTTTGTGATATTGTCTACAAACTTCAAAATCTTGTTGATTTATATGATGATGCAGTTGCCAAATTAATTCTCGATGGACTTACTGCATTGCAAGATAGCGATCCTAAGTCTTCCGCATGGGAAATCAAATTAATTGATGACACTTATAACAAGACAAATCTTCTTGATAGCTTGGAGTATGAAAATCTACGTTATCTCCAGAAGCAACGCCATTTATCAGCCCATCCAATACTAAATTCAAACAGAGAACTGCATGAGCCAAACAAAGAAACTGTAAGAGCGTTAATTAGGAATACATTAGAGGGACTACTTATCAAACCTCCTTTCTACACACAGAAAATTACGGATGAGCTTTTAGAAGATATTGCTGAGGCTGCACCTACACTCAATACTAGAGAGAAAGTTAAGAGATATGTTGAGAGTCGATACTTAAGTAGATTGAAACTAGATGTTGAACTCTCTATATATAGAACTCTATGGAAGTTAGTATTTAAACTTGAGAATCAGGATTGCATTAAAAACAGGGCTATAAATTTTAAAGTTTTAGAGGTTATTAGTAACCGCCAGCACAATGATATACTTGAAAAAATAAAAGGTGAAATTGACTACTATAGCAATATTTCATTGTGTCCACAAAATCTAGATTTTGTGGTATTTTATCTGTCTAAAAACAGGGATTTTTATGAAGTTCTTAACGAAAGCGCCAAACTAAAGGTACAACACCATATTGAAAATACAGATATTGGTCGAGTATGTGCTTGGTTTTTGAAGGATAGCCTAGAAGATTATTATGTAGATATGATTGCTCTGATAGAAGGAAGCTCTCATTTAAGCTTTACTGACAATCAACTAAAGTATTTATTGGAGATATCTGATACAGCAGAGTGGCAAAGGCTCTTCTGTAAGTTATTGTCTATTTATTACTGTGCAAGTAAAAATTTCAATCAGGCAGATTTAAGATTTCAGCAAGCAATATCTCCTTATCTGGATTTATTTGATAAAGAAGCTTTGTTTTTTCTTGTTCAACGCATTGAGGGTAATGACCAAGTGTATCGAAGGGGAGCAGCATTCGAGGATCATGAAAAAGTTAAACAGAAATTTATACAGCTACATGACGAAGAACTTGATCTAAAGCCATATCCTCATTTCAAGGATAATGTAACCAAAGAGTAGTACGATCGCCGATATTGTAGGGTGCGTTCCCTGATGCAATTCCTAATTACTCCGCCAATAAATTCCTGGGAACGCACCAAGATTATGGACTTTGAGCAAGCGATCGCATCTGTAGGGTGCGTTCCCCGAAGCTTTCGGGTTTTGCCGACCAGATTTAGACAGAACTATAATGACAATTGTACTTAACCATGTACAACTCTGATGAGCGTCAACATTGTCAACTTTAGTGAAGCCCGAAAAAACTTTAAATCTGTAATAGATACAGTAGCCAATGATAAAAACTGTACTGTCATTGTCAGAGGAGATACAGAAGATGTTGTTATCATGTCTAAAAGTTATTATGACAGTCTGATGGAAACAGTTTATCTCTTAAAATCTCCGGCTAATGCTCAACATTTGCAAGAAGCGATCGCAGAATATCAAGCAGGTAAAACACAAGAACATGATTTAATCGATGCGTAAGTTGGCTTGGGGTAGTAAAGCATGAAAAGATTATCTTTATTGGCAATCTCAGGACAAGAAAACCCTGAAAAGAATCAATCTGCTCATCCAAGATACTGTATCCAATCCCTTTGAAGGAAAATGAATAAATACAGCATGATTGTTCAGTGGTCTGATGAAGATCAGCTTTTCCTGGTAACGATCCCAGAGTTTTCTGATCTTGTCATTATGCCTTGTACTCATGGCAAAACTCGTCAAGAGGCTATCCACAACGGTGAAGAAGTGATTGAAATGTACTTGGAAGCCTGGCGGACAGAAGGTGAAGTGATTCCCGAACCCAGAACAAGATCGGTCGCTTGATATTCCTGCTCGGTCCTGGGGCATAACAACGCCTCTGCACACCGACTGCCGAGAGTTAATCGGTTATGATGCTAGGGTTATCTGCACAGTGAACAGCAATCAGTGAACTGAAAACCCACATCTGATAACTGATAACTGATCACTGACTTCCCAACCCCTGCTATACAATGGTTTTTGACTTGTTTTTTGGAAGGGAACGCTAAACTATGTATTCGATCGATATTACCCTGAAACTGTCCCCCATCCCCATTTCCGTGCAGCGCAAGGAAGAAGCGGGAGCAGACGCTTTGTATCAAACAATTATTAACGCTATGCGATCGCCGAATCCAGAATTATTAGAATTAACCTGCGAAAAACAAACCGATAAAAAGGTGGCGGTTTTGAGCGATCAGATCAGTGCGGTGATTGTGTCACAAAAATCCGGGGCTGCCTCCACCGGTAGAGCGCCGGGGTTTGTCGCTTTAGCCACAGAATAGTTCTTGAATCAGTTATCAGTGAGCAGTAATCAGTAATCAGTGACAAGAAAACGGCAACCGCCTAGATAACACTTTCCACTGAAAACTCAAAACTCAAAACTGATAACTGATAAGCTGTTCATAATTTAAATTGCTTGTTGAGACGAGGCAAGAGGCACTCTTGCAAGAGGCAACAGTAAAGGGATTGGAGGAGATTCGGCTGATCATTAAGAATAAGTGGTTTAAATAGGGTTTGCGGCAAAAAGTACGGGCGAAGCATTCGGATAGAAAATCTACGGTTTCATCGATAGGTTATTGCCCGAATGCTTCGCCCCTACAGGACTCAGGCCGATGAAGACGCAAGGTTTGGAAGCACGATTCTCTCAAAATCTTGTACCTGTGGGAGCAAGAAAAGCCACAAAACCCCTATCTTGCCTACATTTCACATTTATTCAGCAAGCCCTAAATAAGTCTTAGCTTAACTGATAACTGATAACTGATAACTGATAACTGATAATTCATGACTATAAAAGTAAAAGACCTCTGGTTTAGCTGGCCGAATGGGAAATCAGTATTAAATGGCTGCTCTTTGCAAGTTCCCAGAGGGGAATTTTGGATGTTGTTGGGGACAAATGGCAGCGGTAAATCAACCCTGCTGCGGCTCTTAGCGGGATTATTAAAACCCAGTCGCGGGGAAATAGAGATACCTAACCCCCTCGGTTTTGTTTTTCAAAATCCCGACCATCAGTTAGTTATGCCAACAGTGGGGGCAGATGTGGCTTTTGGGTTGGTATCCGAGGGTTTATCCACGCAGGCAATTCGGGCCCGGGTGCGGGAATCCCTAGGGGCGGTGAATTTATTAGAAATGGAAAAACGACCGATCTATGCTCTCAGTGGCGGACAAAAGCAAAGAATCGCCATTGCCGGGGCTTTAGCTCGTCATTGCGAGGTTTTGCTCTTTGATGAACCCACCGCCCTTTTGGATGGGGATACCCAGTTAGAATTAGTCTCTCAAGTGCAGAAATTGGTCAAAAACCGAGGTATTACGGCCCTTTGGGTGACGCATCGCCTGGAGGAATTGGATTACAGCGATGGGGCATTTTTGTTGGAGGGTGGCAAGGTAACGGATCAGGGAAATGCCCTAGAATTAAAAGCGAGATTATTGGCAAGTGCGGCGGGAGAATCCTAGATTTTTTGTTAATATCATTAGGACGCTGTTTTTTAGAACTGCCCTTAATGCCACACGAATTACTCTCAAAGCCATGGTTAATTCTTCTGATCGTTCCCTTCTGCTGGTTGACGGCTACAACGTCATCGGCGCTTGGCCGTCCCTGAAAAAAATTAGCGATCGCCAAGGTCTCGAACCGGCGCGAGACAAGTTAATTGAAACCCTAATCGGTTACACCCACCATCAGGGTTATCAAACCCAAATCGTCTTCGATTCCTACTTTCAAAACACCCCCGGCAGCCAGGAACGCTACACTAACCATTTATCGGTTTATTTTACCGCTCACGCTCAAACCGCCGACACCTATATAGAGAAAACCTGCGCCGATTTTTGGCACGATCGCGCCCCAGCTATCGGACGGATTATCGTCGCTACCTCTGATAATGCCCAAAAAATGACCGTTATGGGTTATGGGGCCCAGTGGATTTCCGCTCAACGTCTGGAAATCGAGGTGGATTTAACCGGTCGTCGTCTGAGAAAATCCCAGAGTTCTTCTCAAAGTCCCAAAGGGCGTTTTTTATTCCATTCTCTCGATGCTCAGGTGCAACAGAAATTAGAGAAAATGCGCCACGGAATTAGTTATCAAAAACCTTGACAAATTACCCCAAATATGTATCGACAAAATCCCCATTAGAGGCACAGGTAACTGTGTCTCTAAGCTTTTCAAGGTCAGTTGCGGTCTGGGGGATTTTGTCAAAAGCTGTTCGATCTAAACCACTGGTTTCACAGTTGCAATTCTGCTAAACCTAAATAATAAATTCCCGTGGGTGTCACTTGGAAGCGACAGGGTAAAACCTTGACTCCTTTAGCCACTGCTTGACGCAATAACTGCCCGTATTTAGCATCTTTACTATCCCCCGGAGCAAACCGGTCACAATCACCCCGATTGATAAAGTAGAGCATAATCGCTTCCGCTGCCGGCAATAAAGCCATTAATTCGTTTAAATGCTTCTGTCCTCGCGTGGTGACAGTATCGGGAAAAAGTGCCGTTTCTCCCTGATTCCAAGTGGTATTTTTAACCTCGATATAGGTGAGGGAATTATCACCATGGGTCAAAAGAAAATCAATTCTACTGCCGTTATTTTGACCGTAGGCTACTTCCGATCGCACTTCGGTGTCATTTTTGACCAAATCGGGAAAAACTCCCTGCAATAGGGCATTTTTCACCACCTGATTAGGAAGATTGGTATTAACTCCCACCCAAGTCTCCCCCAGTTGAATCATCTCCCAGGTATAAGCTAATTTTCGCTTCGGGTTATCACTGCGAGAAAGATAAACCGGTTGACCTTCTACGCATACATCCGTCATCGGTCCGGTATTAGCGCAATGGGCCGTAATTAATTCTCCGTTGTCCAGTTGTATGTCGGCAAAAAAGCGTTTGTAACGTTTAATTAAAATACCCTTGACAAGAGAAGGGTATGTGTGAACTAACAAAGAAGTCATCAAATTTTCGCCAGGCTATATAAGGTAAAGAATAGCCTTTTTTTGGGAGCTTAACCTGAAGACAGGAGACCTTTCAGTTATCAGTGAACAGTGATCAGTAAACAGTAATCATAGTATTTTCCTTTATTCGTAGCAGGCATTTTACTCTCTTGGGTTTGGTGGGTAAAATGTATTCTAAAATACAGTTCTGCTGGCGAGCAAATGGAACGAACCACAAAGACACAAAGGACACAAAGATTGATCGGTCTTATATAAGTTAAACTTATCACACAAAGAATAAGAGAGCCGGCATTTTACTCCCCTCTCCCTTTGGTTGTGGGGGTAAGGGAAATTAACCATCTCTGCGATTACTTTTGAAAAATGGCATCAGTGACAAGAAAAGGCAATTTTCTACTTAAGACTGTCCACTAAAAACTCACATCTGATCACTGATAACTGATAACTGATCACTGATCACTGATAACTGATAACCGCTCAGGTACAATAAAACCTTGAGGCTTAATAGACATTGAGATTATGGGTAACACTTTCGGACGACTATTTCGGGTTTCCACTTTTGGAGAATCTCACGGGGGTGGGGTAGGAGTGGTTATCGATGGTTGTCCTCCGCGCTTAGAAATTTCCGAAGAGGAGATTCAAATCGATTTAGACCGTCGCAAACCGGGACAAAGCAGAATCGTGACCCCGCGTCGGGAAAATGACATTTGTGAGATAATTTCGGGCGTTTTTGAAGGCAAAACCCTCGGTACACCGATCGCTATTTTAGTGCGGAATCAGGATGCTCGCTCGCAAGATTACAACGAAATGGCCGAGAAATTCCGACCTTCCCATGCGGATGCCACCTACGAAGCAAAATACGGCATTCGCAACTGGAAAGGAGGAGGCAGATCCTCGGCCCGGGAAACCATCGGCCGGGTGGCCGCAGCAGCGATCGCTAAAAAAATCCTTAAATCTGTCTATAATGTCGAGATTATCGGCTATGTGAAGCGAATTAAAGATCTTGAGGCAATCATCGACCCCAACACCGTCACCCTCGACGAGGTGGAAAGTAATATAGTGCGTTGTCCCAACGGGGAAACGGCCGCCCAAATGATCGCCCTGATCGACCAAATTCGCCTGAATAAAGACTCGATCGGCGGTGTGGTGGAATGTGTAGCCAGAAATGTGCCGAAAGGTCTAGGAGAACCCGTTTTTGATAAGCTAGAAGCCGATTTAGCTAAGGGGATGATGTCCTTACCCGCGAGTAAGGGATTTGAAATCGGATCGGGATTCGCGGGAACCTTCTTAACTGGCAGCGAACACAATGACGAGTATTTTATCGATGATAACGGGGAAATTCGCACCACGAGCAATCGTTCGGGGGGTATTCAAGGGGGAATCAGTAACGGTGAAAATATTATTATCCGCACCGCTTTTAAACCCACCGCGACTATCGGTAAAGAACAAAAAACCGTGACGCGCAGCGGGGAAGAAACCACCCTGGCAGCCAAAGGAAGACACGATCCTTGTGTTTTACCCCGAGCGGTCCCCATGGTCGAAGCGATGATGGCTTTGGTATTATGCGATCATCTGCTCCGTTTTCAGGGACAATGTACGATTAGCGATCGCTTTTTCTAAACCCTTACCCGCAATGAAATTTTTATTCCTTCATTCCAATTTTCCCGCCCAATTTCGCCATTTAATCACGGTTTTGGCTCAAGACCCCGGAAATCAAGTTATTTTCGGCACTACCAGGCAAGAGGGAGAGATAGCGGGGGTAAAAAAATTTATTTACAAGGAAAGTCGCGCTGTTTCTCCCCAAACCCATCATTATGTCCGTCCCCTCGAAAGTGCGGTTTTACAAGGTCAAGCGGTTTATGCTGTTTGCCAACAACTGAAAAATCAAGGTTTTTATCCCGATATTGTCTATGCACATTCTGGCTGGGGGCCGGGCCTATTTATCAAGGATATTTTCCCGAAAACTAAGTTTTTAGCCTATTTTGAATGGTTTTATCATGCCCATGGTTCCGATGCTGATTTTGATCCAGCGGATCCCCTTAATGCTGATGCCGAGGCCCGGATTAGAATTAAAAATGCGACGATCCTCATCGATATGGTCAGTTGCGATCGAGGTTTATCGCCGACTATCTGGCAAAAACAACAATTTCCCCCCGAATTTCACTCGAAACTGACGGTTTTACACGATGGCATCGATACGGACTATTTCTGTCCCCGTCCCGATGTGCAGTTAGTCATTCCAGAGATAGGTTTAGATTTATCCGGTGTTAAGGAGATTGTCACCTATGCAACCCGGGGAATGGAACCCTATCGCGGTTTTCCCCAATTTATGACGGCTGTTTCCCTAATTTTAGCCCGTCGGCCTAACTGTCATGTGGTGATTGTCGGGGAGGATCGAGTCGCTTATGGAAAAACTCTACCGGACGGCAAAACCTATAAACAATTGATGTTAGAAAGCCTTTCTTTAGATTTATCCCGGGTGCATTTTACCGGTTCTCTGCCCTACGGTCAATATAAACAGGTTTTACAGGCATCAGCGGCCCATATCTATCTTACCCGTCCTTTTGTGCTGTCTTGGTCAATGTTAGAGGCTATGGCCATGGGTTGCGTGGTGATTGGTTCCGATACTCCCCCCGTGCGAGAATTAATTACTGATGGGGAAAATGGTTTATTAGTGGATTTCTTTTCTCCTCAACAAATAGCCGATCGCGTCGATGAAGTGTTAGATTATCCCCAGGGTTGGCAAAATCTGCGTTTAAATGCCAGGGAAACTATCAAGCAACGCTACGACCTCAAGCAATGTTTACAGGAGCATCTAGATTGGTTATTGAGTTGATGAAATGAGAGCATTTTCAAAAAAATACTGTCTTTTAAAGGATTAATATCGCTATTAAATTCTTTCTCTTACAATCCTAATTCCTTGCCAAGCAGGAATATTATACCAATTCTCCAAAGTCTGACTACAGAAGTTTAATCCTCCTAAATCCCCCTTAAAAAGGGTGACTTAAATTCGATGTGTAGTTTTCATTTAGAGAAATGGTATTACCTGCTCGTCTTTCTTCTATGGTATAGAACGAGTTAGTTAGGACGCTTTCAATTTTCAAACTCTTATCGGTCAAGGGTTTCAGCGATTGATTGTCCTAACCACCCCGCTCTTTGCTATAATAATACGGAGGCTATGAAACGGTTAAAAACTTGTTCCCTTTTGATGGAATATTGAAAATTTAATTCTTGGCATTCTGCAACTGTTAAGTTAACCCATAATCTTTAGATAGGCGGAAAAAATCACCATTTTATATTGTTATGTTGATTCAATAATTTTTATCCCTGCTCTAAATTCCCGCAGTGCTTGGGCATGATTTTCTGTATTAATACAACGCATCAATAAACCTACATCTAAACTCGGTAAAAGTTGCGATTTACTAACAGCTTCATATCCCTCATTTCCTAAACTATAAAACAATAACTCATCATTCATCCAAAACCAAACTTCGGGAATTTGTAACCGTTTGTATGCTTCCAGTTTATCAATTCCTCCACTACTAACAACCACCTCAATCACTAAATCAGGATGTTTTCTATTTGCTCCCAATTCATAGGATTCATCACCCTCTCTTTTAACCTTTTCAAATTCATTTTCTAAGGTGACAGAACCAGTAGGAGTAAAATCTAATCCCAAAAATTCTAAATAAATTTCTACTAAAGAAGCAATACGTTTTTTGATAGTTTCGTGTTTTTTCCCTGGCATTTTTCTAATCTCCAAAACTCCATCTAAAAAAGATAACCTTAACCCTGGGCGATCGATTAGCTGTTCAACAGCTTTAAATTCTCTCCAGGTTAAGTCACTAATTAAAATTGGTTCTGCTTCTCGTTCAATGAATGTAGTTATCATAATTTAACCCCAAATTTAGACAGTGAATTTTTCTCAACATGATATCAGATAAAAACAGATTAAGTGGGTAGGCGTTAAAAATTATCAGATGCCCCCCTTATCAAGGGGGATCCCCCCGCCTATCGGCACCCCCCTTATCAAGGGGGGCAGGGGGGATCGGCACCCCCCTTATCAAGGGGGGCAGGGGGGATCGAACCTAAAATCCATTTTTAATTTATTAATTATAACCAGCTACTTATCATGAAAAATATCACAGTCTGACAAACTACCTTTAATCATACCATAGCCTTGATCAATAAACCTTTTGAGAATACCAAATCATCAGACCTCTTGTAAAAATCAACAATTGTCTTAGTTGGTTAGGAGGCAGGAGTCAGTAGTCAGGAGAATTAAGAATGAATAAGAATCAATTAAATGGTCTATTTAGATATTTTATGCCATTTAATCCTTATTTTTGACGTTTTTGAACCCTCAACAATTAACTATGCAAGAGATATTATCTAAATTACTTGTTAATACTGCACACTTAAAACTCAAATATGATAACTGATAACTGATAACTGATAACTGATAACTGTTTTACTCGGCTTTTACCAAACCCTGAGAGCGAATACAGGCCTGTTCCCAGCGACAATCGGGATTAACTTCCACCGGTTTGAGCTGCGCCCAGATTTCGCCTTGATCATCGGCATAAAAACTATCGATAATAGCAGGAATACGAGTACCGAAAGGTTCGGTAATCAGGACAGAATCGGTCAGATTAAATACTTCGCCATTAGCTCCCGTCGCTTTTTCGATGACGGGAATTTCTGCTTTGGGAATCGGTTTTCGGAATAGAGGAGCCGAATCGAAACGGGGACGGAGAGGAGATTTTATCTCACTACTGACTGATTTTACCGTTTCCTCGGCTGGTTTTTCCTCAATTATTTCTGGAGGGGTTTCTGGGGGTTTGGGGGGTACTGCAGCCCTAGAACCCTTTTTAATAATTTGTAGAGGTTGTAGGGGAGGAGTGGTTTTAATTGGCTCTTCGGGAGGTTCAGGGGTGCTAGGGGTTTTCTTCGGGGGACGTGGCATAGTAGGACAAGGAAAATAAAAACTATAGGATTATTGAAGCATATCGAGCCGCTAACCCGCTCGACCAGTGCTTGTGTCAATTTTGCTGTGGCTAATTCTTCCCTGGCCCCGGGCCAGATACCCCGCACTATAACTATCTGGGAATTAGTCGATTCCCCTCTCCTCTCCAACTTATTGAAAAAACTTCTCATTAAGTATTGACAAAAATTCCTAATAAGCTTATGGTTATTTATAGTGTTCTCCTCTTAAGGATCGGCAGTGGAACCGCGCGGCAGTCTCTAACAATGCGGTTCCCATTTTTTTTTGGAACGATAGAAGGCTTTTAACGTCTCTAAACTTCTAGGTTTCCTCATCCTTTGGCTTTTATGAACGATAATTCCGACCTGTACCTCGATCATCTCACCCATGCGGATACTGTCATCACTGCTGAAATTGTCGAGCATGAGAGTCAATCAACAGATGAGACAGATTGGGCTGCTCTATCCTCTCATTTACGTCAACAAAATCAAGAATTACAAGCGGAGATCTGGCGACGGGAGCAAGCTCTCGCCGAACTGCGATCGCGGTTAGCCGAGCAACATCGTCGCTGGCAAAGTTGCGATACCCTAATCCAGCAGCAAAACGAGGAACTGCAATACGAAAAGCAACAATTACAGCGAGCTTTAGGAGAAATCGAACAGTATCGTCAAGCAGAACAACGGCAACCGATGATTATTGCCAATTTGACCGCAGAATTGACCCGCACGCGCCAACAATTAGCCCGTTTAGAGCGAGAATGTGCCTTAATTCAGGAAAGTTATCAGGAAAAAAGCCAAAAACTCTGCAACTATGACCAGCAATTGCAGGAATTACGCACCCGTCTCCAACGTCAGCAACGCTACACCCTCCAGTATAAAGCGGCCTTGGCCCAGTATTTCCAGCGCGGTAGCGATCGCAATTTTTCCCCAGATTTAGCCATTGTTGACAAGGCAGCTGCGATCGAGCCTTGGTCTCAGACAGAGAATCAAGAAAACGATGAAGTGGCTCCCATCGATGATTTTGTAGCGGAATTAGAGACTATTGAGCCAGTAGAATCCTTAAATAAGAAAGACAGGGATTGGCCCGCACCTATCATCTCTCCTTCCCCGAAATATTCCTCTTTTCGGGTTGATTTGCCCACTTTTATTAAATATCGCCAAGAAAAAGATAATTCCTGAACAACAGAAAGAGAGCCGGCGACTGTCCATGTTTCGTCTCGGCTCTCTATTCTGGTCCGCTCCTCACACTAATTAAAATCTATCATAAGCTGGTGATTTTATCTACTAAATTCACAAAAGTTGATATTTTTATAGTTCCGTCATCGGCAGCAGTTGCCATTTTTGACGGAGAAGACGGTTAAGTAGTTTTTGACTGACGCTAATCAGGATTAATCTCGATCGCTGAATTGAGGCCGATTCTCCGATAATGCGACAGTTACGCTCAAAATTGAGCATCGCTTCGCACAAATTCGCAGTTAGGGGATAGAGTTTCTGGCCTTTCCAACAATCGCAAACGGTTAAAATTTGCAGGATTAAGGCTATTTCGGCGGGATGATGCCAGGATAATGGTTCAGACTCGGTTAATCTAATTTTTTCCCGATTGAGCAGTTGTAACAAACTAGAATAGCGAGCGTGGGTATATTGAAATAAAAAGAAAAATTCTCCTTCGGGATGGAGAGGAAGCTGATCGGAGAAAAATTTATCAATTGAATCGTTTAGTTTCAGTAACCAAAAGGACAAAAATTGCTGATCTAATAATAATTCTAGCCATCCTTCCCTAAGCTGAATTTGTGGAAAAAGGGCGATTAAATGGTTAAATATGGTTTGACATTGAGCGGGTGTAAAATAATAAAACAGAGGTGAACGATAGAGGATACTATCAGTTTTTTTGCAACGATAGAAAGTTAATTTATGGTTGTTTTCTGGAAAAAGATTAATTAATTGTTGTTTTAAACAATGCTCGATCGAGGGGTGATTGCAGATAAAATTCATACTCAGAAGGGTAAACGTAGTTGCGTGCGCCCAAAACGTCCTCTAGATATTTCCACCAAATTGAGATGCACCCAAATTATCCCTATTCTTCTTCCTTCCACACAAACACCAGAAGAGCCAGTTTTCGGATATTGTAGTAGATATTTATGGGGGAAATCCAGATATATTCTAGAACGCGAGGTGTGGAACCTGACGCGATTGCCCATAAAAATGCCAGGTTTTTGAATGTGGACTCGTTGAACCAAGAATCCCGAAGCGCTGGGATGGGAGTGTCAATCGGATTCTCTCAGGAAACCCGCTTTCTAAATTGCAGTAAGATTGAGGGCATAGTATGGCAATTTCTTAGGCGATGAAGGCAGCGGCAGTTATTGAGCAGTACAAAAACGGGCGGCGGGATTTCCGGGGGGAATCCTTGCGGGGCGGTAACTTTCGCGGTGCGGACTTAACAGGGGCGGATTTCAGTGGTTGTGATATACGCGGGGCAAATTTTAGTCGGGCGAATTTGACGGGGACGAAGTTTACCTGGGCGAAGGCGGGATTGCCGAAGCGCTGGCTGGTGATTTTGCTGGGGTTGGCTTTGGCGTTAATTGGGGTTTCGAGTTTTTTATCCGTCCTAGCCGCTTATCTGGTGGTCTTAATTTTTGATTCATCCAGTACAGAAAACCAAGTTACTGGTTGGTTCACCTTAATTTTTCTCATCTGTTTTTGCGCTGTCACTTGGCGTAAAAATATTTTGGCCGGAGCCCTAGCCCTAGCCGGAGCCCTAGCCCTAGCCGTACCCGTAGCCGTACCCGTAGCCGTAGCCGTACCCGTAGCCGGAGCCGTAGCCGTAGCCCTAGCCCTAGCCGGAGCCCTAGCCCTAGCCGGAGCCCTAGCCCTAGCCGTAGCCGTAGCCGTAGCCGGAGCCGGAGCCGTAGCCGTAGCCGTAGCCGTAGCCGGAGCCCTAGCCCTAGCCGGAGCCCTAGCCCTAGCCGTAGCCGTAGCCGTAGCCGTAGCCGGAGCCGGAGCCGGAGCCGTAGCCCTAGCCGGAGCCGGAGCCGTAGCCGTAGCCGTAGCCGTAGCCTTGACATTATTTTTCTGTTGGCTCGGTTGGCTGACCCTTAAACAAGAACACCGCGATCCTTGGTTGCGTAAAATTGTGATAGCCTTTGCTGCCATTGGTGGCACCTCCTTTTTTCAAGCCAATTTAACCGCAACAGATTTTACAGGAGCCACCTTAAAAAGTACCAATTTTAATCAGGCAATCTTGAATAAAACAATTTTTAAACAAGCAATTAAATTGGAATTAGCCCGCCCCGGCAATACCTTATTAGCCAATCCCCAAATTAGAGAATTTTTGATTGATTCCCGCACCGGAAGCGGAAAAGACTTTGCCCAAGCCGATTTACGGGGGGCATATCTGGAGGGGGCAAACCTGCAAGCTGCCAACTTGCGCCTAGCGAATATCAGTGAAGCCAGCTTGCAATACGCCAATCTTGCGGGGGCAAACCTCAGCGAAGTCAACGCCGTCAATACGGATTTGCGCCATGCTACTCTGACGGGTGCTTGCGTGGAAAATTGGAATATTGATGCCACCACCCAACTGGATGAGGTGGACTGCCAGTATATTTACTTGCTTAATGGGCAAAAAGAGCGCCGCCCCAGTAGTGGCGAATTTCAACCGGGCGAATTTACTAAATTATTTGCCGAAATGTTCGACACCGTTGACCTCATTTTCCGCAATGGGGTAGATTGGAAAGCTTTCATTGCCGCCTTAAAAGAAGTGCAAGTGCAGAATGAAGATACGCCGCTTCAGATACAGAGCATTGCCAATAAAGGAGATGGCGTGATAGTGGTAAAAGTCCATGTACCGCCCGATACTGATAAAGAGAAAATTCATCAAGAATTTAACCAAAATTATCAACTACAACTCGCAGCCATTGAAGCCCAATATAAGGCACAACTCACCGCCAAAGAGACGGAAATTGCCATCTATCGCCAACAAAGTGTTGATATGATGGAAGTTACCAAAACCCTCGCCAACCGTCCCATCCATGTAGAAGCAAAAGCCATGAGCCACAGTAACGACAGTTCCCCAAATATTACCATCCGCGATATTAATAATTCCGCCGTCAATTTCGGCGAAATCATCGGCGATGTAACTAATACCATTAACCAAATTGCAGCCGATGCTTCCCCAGAAAATGCCCAACTTAAAGCCTTACTGCAAGAACTAACCCAGGCGATTGAAATTGACAGCCATTTAGATGAAGAAGAAAAAGCCGAAGCCGCCAATCAAGTGAAAAAGATTGCCCAAGCTAGTCAAAATCCTGATGATGCCGGACTGCAAAAGAAAGCCCAACGAGCAGTTAATTTTCTCGAAACAATTGCTAAAGCTTTGGAACCTGCCAGCAAACTTGCCCAAGCCTGTCAAAAAGCCTTACCGATAATTTTGGGAATATTAGGCTTCTGATAGGTTTGTAGTTGCGCTTTAGCGCAGTTCTAGTTAGGGCTATAGCATCGACTTGCCGCACTTTTTTTTAGTCCAAACTTGCGCCATTTCTAACATATTAGTAACTCCAATAAAGAATCATCCTCAAGATAACAAATCAAGCGCAATTGTCGATGATAGCTGAGATTCTATCACTTGATGACCGAGATTAACCGGTCGAGCATTTCCCTCTACTGGCGCGCAATAACGGGGAATTGGACTAGAAACGAGGCTAATATGACGGTCACTCACCGCTAATCCATGGGTGGGATCATAGCCCTTCCAGCCGCCCCCCGGCAAATACACCTCTACCCAAGCGTGTAAATGTCTTTCTCCTTGGTCTAAATCTCCTTCTTGATAGCCACTGACAAAACGGGAAGCTAATCCCACACAGCGACACACATCCATAAATAAAACCACAAAATCGCGACAGGAACCCTGCTTATTTTTCCAAGTGTTTCCGGGTAGATAGGGTTCTCCAGTAATACGAATAACTTGCTGACAATTTCGGTAAATTTTGTCATTAAGATTAAACAGGAAAGATAGCACCTGTCCCTCGGTTTCCTGCATAACTTCCTGGGCTAATTCTGCCACATCGGGGTCATTAGCTAACCCATAAAATTGTCTGTAGGGTTGTAATTGGCTGTGGAGGGAAATGGGATAATCAAAGGGTAAACAGGTCGCCCAAGGTTCCAACAAATACTGAAAAGGATTAACCCCATGGGTTTCTATTTCACTCACCACATCAATCAATAATTCTTCCGTCGGTTGATTAAACCAAATTTGTAAACAAGAATTGCCATCGAGGTCGATAATATTAGTTATTGTTAAAGGTTCTGGGTTAATTTTGAGCGTGAACTCTCGCAAAGTTTGCCCACCATCGGATTTTGGTCGCAAGCGCAGCAGATGGGGTGATAAAATCACGGGTTGATTATATAAATAGTTAGTTTGATGCCGAATGTGATAACGCATTAAGTTGTTAATTGGGATTGATATTGAAAGTTATTTACTGGCAGAGGTGGGGCAAGTTCGGGATTAAAAACAAAGAAAGTTTCTGTCATTTTTATTCCCACATCATTAACTCTTTTTTGAATATGGTCGAGGAATTCATGCAATCCCATTTCAATAATATCCTCGATAGTTAGATAACTCATTTCCGCACAAAGTCGCCCTAAACTTCTTTCTACCGAATTCCCCCAAGTTCCTACAGGAGTACCGGTAACTTGATGTAAACAGTGGTCTAATTCCCGCAGACAAAAGTGAATTGAACGAGGAAATTCTCGATTAAGAATTAAAAATTCGGCCACGTCACTAGGAGTAATCCGTCGTTGACATTTACGATACATTTCGTAGGCACTCACCGACCGCAGTAAAGCAATCCATTGAATTTGGTCTAGAGAAGTTCCTACCCATTGGGCGGAAGGCAAGAGATAATAGTATTTAACATCAAGAATTCTGGCGGTTTTATCGGCGCGTTCCTGTAATCTTCCCATAACGCCAAAATGCCAACCTTCATTATGAGTCATCGTCGCATCCATTACCCCCGCAAAACGGTGACTAGCCAATTTAACTTGAGTAAAAAAGTTCGGTAAAGTAGTTTGAGGATGGTAAGAGGAAGCATCTTTTACCATCAAGAAAAAACCATTAACCTGTTCCCACATTTCCGAAGAAATAATCTCGCGAACTGACCGAGCATTTTCTCTGGCCCAGCGCAAACAAGAGATAATTGAGTTACTATATTCCGTGTCAAATGTCAAGAAATTGATCACATTTTCTGCGGTGGCTGTGCCGTAACGTTTCTTGAATTGTTCTAAATCTCCCGTGGTTAAAACCAAAGGTTCCCACTGTTGCAAAACACTGGTAGGTACATCTAACATTAAATTAAGGTTAACATCCATAAACCGGGCGACATTTTCTGCCCGTTCAATATAGCGATTTAACCAATAAATTGAATCAGCAACTCTACTAAGCATAATTAACTGGGAAAAAGTGAAAAGAAAAAAGAAAAGGGTAGGGTGGGTTACTAACCCACCAAAATTTTGATTATTGTCCTTATTACTTGGTTAAAACCCAAGTGTCCTTACTGCCACCACCTTGAGAAGAATTAACCACTAAAGAACCCTTTTTCAAAGCCACGCGAGTTAACCCCCCGGGATGCACATAAATTTCATCGCCACGATGGAGAATATAGGGACGTAAATCCACATGACGACCTTCAACTTCCGTGTCAATTAAAGTGGGAACCCTAGAAAGACTTAACACCGGTTGAGCGATATAATTGCGGGGATTAGCAGCAATGCGTGGGGCAAATTCTGCCCTTTGTTCGGGGGTAGCTTGAGAACCGACTAACATCCCATAACCTCCCGATTCATTGGCAGCTTTCACAACTAATTTATCGAGATTATTTAAGACATAATCTAAGTCCTTTTCTCGCCAACAAAGATAGGTAGGAACGTTATTTAAAATCGCTTCTTCTCCCAGATAATAACGGATCATATCCGGGACAAAAGCATAAATAACCTTATCATCGGCGACTCCCGTACCAGGGGCATTAGCTAAAGCGACGCGACCTTCCTGGAAAACTTTTAATAATCCGGGTACACCTAACATCGAATCGGGACGAAAAACCGCCGGATCTAAAAAGTCATCATCGAGGCGACGATAGACCACATCTACCCGTCTTAATCCCTTGGTGGTTTTCATTTGTAGATAACCATCAAAGACAACTAAATCACGCCCTTCCACTAATTCTACCCCCATTTGTTGGGCAATAAAAGAATGTTCAAAGTAGGCAGAATTATAGGTTCCGGGGGTTAAAACCACCACGGTAGGATTAGGTAATTGGGCTGGGGCTAAATTGAGGAGAGTTTCCAACAGATGGGAAGGATAATCATCCACCGGTTTAACATTCATTGTCTGGAAAATATCGGGGAAGGTGCTTTTCATTACCCGACGATTTTCGAGGACATAGGAAATACCGGAAGGAACCCGCAAATTATCCTCTAAAACGTACCACTGACCATCTTTATCGCGGACTAAATCGGTTCCCGTGATGTGACACCAGATACCTCCGGCGGGTTTCAGTCCAAGACAGGGTTTCAGAAATCCCGTCGCCGAGGCGATTAATTCGGGGGGAATAATGCCATCTTTAATGATTAACTGGTCATTATAGATATCGGAGAGAAAAAGATTGAGAGCTTTGATGCGTTGTTTCAGGCCTCTTTCTAAATAATCCCAGTCCTCAGCTGCGACAATTCGGGGAATAATATCAAAAGGAAAGATTTTTTCCACCCCTTGATTGTCGCTATAGACATTGAAAGTCACCCCCAATTCAAACAGGGCCGACTGAGCGGTTTCCCGGTGTTGTTGAAGTTCTTGGGGCGGCAGATTCTGCAACCATTTGATTAAAGGGGACGCGTGGGGACGAGGTTGACCATCATCTAAGAATAGTTCGTCGTAGAAGCCTTCGGGATCGTAGGTATTTAATAGCACACTGACCTCATTGCATACCTTACCTATTCCCAGTGTCGGACAATTGGCCTGATTTTTTGTAGTCTAGGAGACATTTTAAGGGAAATTTTAGGAAGTTAGCGGTTTTTCGGGTCTAGCGATCGCCAATTGATCCCCACCGGTGGAGAAACCTGACAAGAGCGAGAATTAGCCCTGAAAACTGTGTTACATTTTTTAAAGGTCACACATTAAATCTTTCATTTTTCTTACTGGTTACGCGATGTTTACCAAACAAGTAACGGATTCTAAAGCCTATCAATGGTTTGAGGAACGCTTAGAAATTCAAGGGATCGCTGATGATATCAGCACCAAATACGTTCCCCCTCACGTCAATATCTTCTACTGTCTGGGTGGCATCACCCTTGTGTGCTTCGTGATCCAGTTTGCCACTGGTTTCGCCATGACCTTCTACTACAAACCCACCGTAGCAGAGGCCCTCTCCTCCGTACAGTACATCATGAACGAAGTTAACTTTGGTTGGCTAATTCGTTCTATCCATCGCTGGTCTGCCAGTATGATGGTGTTAATGATGATCCTGCACGTTTTCCGCGTCTATCTGACCGGTGGCTTCAAAAAACCTCGCGAATTAACCTGGGTAACTGGGGTTGTCCTGGCCGTAATCACCGTTAGCTTCGGTGTCACCGGTTACTCCTTACCCTGGGATCAGGTGGGTTACTGGGCGGTTAAAATTGTTTCCGGTGTACCTGCTGCTATTCCCGTCGTCGGTGATCAACTCGTCACCCTGATGCGCGGTAGCGAAAGCGTCGGTCAAGCAACTTTAACCCGTTTCTACAGCTTACATACCTTTGTACTACCCTGGTCGATCGCGGTCTTCATGTTGCTACATTTCTTGATGATCCGTAAACAAGGCATTTCTGGGCCTCTATAATTCAGAAAAATATCTCTGTCGATCCGAAATCATTTTTAGGAGACATTATCCATGTCCACATTAAAAAAGCCCGATCTCAGCGATCCCGCTCTGCGCGCTAAGTTGGCTAAAGGGATGGGTCACAACTACTACGGTGAACCCGCTTGGCCTAACGATCTGCTCTATGTCTTCCCGGTGGTTATCTTCGGTACGATCGGACTCTGCACCGGTTTAGCGATTATGGATCCCACCATGATCGGTGAACCTGCCGATCCTTTCGCTACTCCCTTAGAAATTCTGCCAGAGTGGTATCTTTATCCCGTTTTCCAAATTCTCCGCATTCTTCCTAACAAACTCCTAGGTATCGCTTGCATGGCTGGCGTTCCCCTAGGCTTGATGTTAGTTCCTTTTATTGAAAGCGTCAATAAATTCCAAAATCCCTTCCGTCGTCCCGTCGCTACCGCTATCTTCCTATTTGGTACTGTGGTCACGATTTGGTTAGGTATTGGTGCCACTTTCCCCATCGATATATCTTTAACTCTCGGTTTGTTCTAAGTTACTGAACTTCACCGGTTTTTTGCCCACGCTTGTGATTCCTGACTTTGGAAGAGCGATCGTGGGCAATTTTAATTTTGATTTCTTCTATCGGGTAATTTGTTGTACCAAAGCGATGACATCGCTGCGGCTGAGTTTTTCCTTACCTAAAGCTAGGACTTCGAGAGTGCCATGGGCTAAAGCGAGGGGAATCTTACAAAAATCGAGTGCCGGCCCTTTCGGCAGCGATTGAGTGTAATAATCGGCTAATTTCAGATTACGACGGGCATAATTATGAATATCACTAATTGTCCAACCCTGGGGCAGAAAACTTACCCCCCGGCACCGATCCTCCCCATGGTTGCGGGCAATATTAACCGCTTGTAAACCCCGACCAAAACCGATGGCATAACTGCGATTAGTTTGAGTGCCATCGTACCAACTCCAGAGGTCAGACAGCAATAAACCCACGGCACCGGCCACACTAAAGGTATATTGATCTAATTCCACTTCTGTGCGAATATCCCAGTTATTCCCAGCCCAGTAGGCCATGCGATCGGCCATGGCCGCCGTGGCATCCCAAACCCGGGGGGCGATCGAATCCGGTGCTAACATTGCCCATTCGCCAATTCTCAGGGTTACTTCCGGCAAAATCTCCCGATGGACTAAGCCAAAAGTAAAATCCTCTTTGGTAGAATTTTCAGTACCTGCTTGTAAATTCAGGCTAATTTGTCTTAATATCTGGGCTTTACTGAAGTTATCTAGGTCGGGATGGTCTTCTACTTCATCGATCGCCCTCATACAGAGATAGGCTGAGGCTACTGCCTCGAGCAGATGATCCGGTAAACGACTTATGGGAATATAAAAAGTTCGACTCGTTTCTTGCAGAATCGTTAAAGCATTATCGCGCAAATTCATTCAGTCCACTCCTCACGCCAACTTAGGTAACTACGAGTTAAACCAATCAGATAGATCGGTTTAGGTGATTCCGATGTTCCTAAGACAAAGTTGCTGTCTATTGTAGTATGATTATTCAAAATTTCGAGATTATTCTCGAAAAAATCAACCATTAGGGTCTTCTTGACAATTTTTCTTTCTGGTGTGGCTGAGGGACAATTACGGCAATTTTTCGAGATTACAGGCTTAAAAAGCGGTTTTTGCCCGTTTTTAAGCAGTATTTTGCGGCTTCATGGCAGGGATTGAAAGGAGATCACTTGTAAAACCGGGCCGATCATGGCCAGAGTCATCACATCTGAGCGAATTTCACCCATAACTGTCACTTTTGCCTTTTTTTGGGTTAATTCGGCGGGTGCTTCCATTAATTCGTAGGTTTGACCGTTATCAGCAATTAATGCCCAAGTTCCTGTGCCTATTTCGATTCTTTTTACCTGACCGGTTACACTAATACTCATGCTTTAATTTCCTTCATCGAGGCGATCGCAATTGCCGCCCCTGTTACAAGCATTGTATCGATATCTTTCCTCGGCATTGATTGCCAATTTTGCCAGACTTTAACCCCGTAAATCAGTTTTTTTTATCTAAAAAGCGATCGCTACTTCCGCCACCACCGCTAAGAGGGAGGCCACAGCCGCTAAAATCATTATTTCTCGATCGGATTGTCTCATAACTAGGGTTTGCGGCAAAAAGTTTTTCTTGGGGGCAGGGTGTGGGGTGTGGGGTGTGGGGTGTAGGGTTTTACCGATTTTGAAGGGGTCAATTACCTAATTTTCAGGGAAAAAGTCCCTGAATTTTCCCCCCGATCACTCCCATATCTGGTACTTT
>NZ_JADBTR010000141.1:0-19379 GCF_020246065.1 Microcystis sp. M144S2 | reverse complement strand
ATTGTTCATCTGATAAGTTTTGATAATCCATAATTTTGCTAATAAACATAGCAAAATTATAGATGATTTCCTGACCTAAGATCACATTTTATTCTTTTTTCCACTTCAATCTAAGAATTGAGAAAAAAGCAAAACCTTATACTATACCATAAAAAAATTATGCAAGAGGTGTACTTCATCTTTAAGAAAAAAGCTGTAAGAATCGACCTCGAAAATGTCTTGACCATCGAACCCGATTCGAGGTATTCTATCAGGGTAGATTAGACAGTAATGAAATTCAGATTTAAATTGGCAATGTTAAACCAGTTAAGAATTCTAATTGTTGATGATAATGAAGTAGATCGGATCGCCGTGCGCCGATTCTTAAGAACATCGGAGATGGCGATAGAAATAACAGAAGCCGCTGACTATCAAGAGGCTAAAGAAAAGATGTCCAATAATCTTTTCGACTGTATGTTTATCGATTATCTTCTACCCGATGGAGATGGTTTGACTTTGGTGCGGGAAATTCGGCAACAGGGACTTAAAATACCCCTAATTGTCTTAACCGGTCACGGAGACGAAGGAATTGCCGTAGATATGATGAAAGCCGGCGCTTCCGATTATCTGAGTAAATTTCGTCTTTCTGCCTCGCGCTTAAATCAAGCGATGCGAAACGCCCTACGCATCTATGAAGCGGAAGAAGAAGTGGCGATTGCCAAACAAGAAAAAGAGCAATTGGCTAGACAAAAAGAAGATTTTGTTTCGAGGATGACCCACGATTTGCGAACTCCCTTAGTGTCTGCCAATCACATATTAGAACTATTTCAAGAAGGTTTATACGGTGAGATTACTCCCGAAATGAGTCGAGTCATTCATGTGATTATTCGCAGTAATCAAAATCTCTTGGAAATGGTTAATAATCTTTTGGAAGTTTATTGTTATGAAAACGGCGAAAAGATACTTAATTTTACTAAATTAAAGATTATCGATATTCTCGAAGAAGTCTGTCAGCAGTTAACTCCCCTTGCCCGAGAAAAAGGACTAGAATTAAGCTTAAATGCCGAAAATGCTGGGGAAATTTTCCTAACTGGCGATCGCTTGGAACTGCGGCGCGTTTTTACCAATCTCATCGGCAATGCGATTAAATTTACCCAAAAGGGTGATGTGAAAATTCATCTCATCCCCGCTACAGAGGAAGATACTTTTGTCACCATTGTCGTCGAGGATACTGGTATAGGCATTTCAGCAGAAGAACTACCCCGGATTTTTGAGCGCCTGTACTCCAGTTCCCCAGACAGTTCCAACAATGGGTTAGGACTTTATCTCTCCCGTCGCATTATTGATGCTCATGGGGGAACTATTGCCGTCACCTCAGAATTAGAACGGGGTAGTAGCTTTTCTGTCCGTTTACCTGCCTATAAAGATCGATAATAGAAAAAATACTTTCTGCCGAGCGGTCACTGTTAATGGCTTCTAATTGGGATATCTTGTTAATACAAGCGGCACGTCAGGGCAATCTCGCCCGGGTTCAAGCTTTACTGAGTCAGGGGGCAAATGTCAACGCCACTGATGGCCAAAATACGACGGCTTTAATCTATGCCGTGCAGGGGGGTCATGGGGAAATTGTGGCAATTTTGCGAGAATTTGGCGCTCATATCAACAAAAGCAAACAACCTCAAGGTTTAACCCCTCTCATGTTAGCGGCTGCCCTCAATCACAGTGAAATCCTCGCTCAACTAATCGCTGCTGGTGCTAATATCAATCAGGTCAATCAAGATGGTACACCCGCACTACTAATCGCCGTTTAT
The DNA here is from genome assembly GCF_020246065.1 of Microcystis sp. M144S2. NCBI lineage: Bacteria > Bacillati > Cyanobacteriota > Cyanophyceae > Chroococcales > Microcystaceae > Microcystis > Microcystis sp. M144S2. Next base: position 17,589 of record NZ_JADBTR010000141.1, on the reverse strand, counting down.
AAGGGTCATATAGCGATCGCAGAACAGTTATTAACCGCCGGTGCTCGGGTCAATATGCGCGATCGGGATGGAGATACGGCTTTATCTGTAGCGATCAGACAAAATTACGCCGCCATCGTCCGTTTACTGCTCGATAGTGGTGTAGATGACGAAATACGTCAAGAAGCTTGGTTACAGGCTCTCAACGCTAATCGCCAGGAAATCCTCGAATTGTTTATTACCCGTGGTCTGCCCCTCGATGCTCCCACTTTATCCGGGGAAACTCCCCTAATTTTGGCTGTAGAGAGGGGAAATCTCGGCAGCGTACAAACTTTACTGCAAGCCGGAGCCAATCCAAACATCAGCACGGAGGAGGGAGAAACTGCCCTGATGATCGCCGCTGCTGAGGGATATTTCGATATTGTCCGAATTTTACTCGCTCAGGGGGCCAGTGTTGACAATCAAAATCAGGCGGGAGAAACGGCCCTGCATCTAGGGACGATCGAAGGACATCTAGAGATCGTCCAGGCCCTACTACAAGCTGGCGCTTTTGTCAATCACCGCAACCATTTTGGCGATACACCCCTGATCATCGCCACGGTGCAGGGGTACGAAGCGATCGTTTTAGAATTGTTAAAACAGGGGGCGGAGCCTAACCTAACTCAGCAGGGAGAAACCCCCTTAACTTTAGCTCTACAGCGCAAATTTACGAAAATCTGCCGTTATCTCCTCGACTACGGGGCTAATCCCAACGCCGTTTATCCCGATGGCAAAACTGTCCTCATGAAAGCTTGTGAGGGCAATAATAGTCAATTGGTGCGCTGGTTAATCGATATCGGCGCTGATGTCAATAAACTCGATTTTAGCGGCGCTTCCGGTTTAATGTGGGCCAGTTATCACGGTTGTCTCGACACGGTTAAAGTCTTGTTAGACGGGGGAAAGGTGAACTTAAATCAGAAAAATCAAGGGGGAATGACCGCTTTAATGTTAGCTAAATTTAATCACCATCAGGCGATCGTTTCTTTATTACAACAAGCGGGAGCGATCGAGTAGGATCAGGCGATCGTTTCTTTATTACAACAAGCGGGAGCGATCGAGTAGGAGTGGAAGTTTGGCGAGCGCTGATCGCTATTTCCTCTCAATTTTGCGTTACCATGACCACGGTGATATTATCAGAACCGCCGGCTTCTTTGGCCGCTGCCACTAAATTCTTGACAATTTCCTGACAATCAGCACCAGTTTGCAAATAATCACTAATTTCCTCGTCGGTCACTTCTTCCGTCAAACCATCACTACAGAGAATTAAACTATCGCCGGATTGCAGATCGAGGGGAGATACCGTCACTGGGGGCAAATCGCGACGACCAAGACATTGAAATAAAATGTGCCGCCAAGGGTGGTTTTTCGCCTCTTCTTTGGACAGATCGCCCATTTTTATCGCCCTAGCTATCCAAGTATGATCCTCCGTCACCTGTTCTAATTTTTGCTCACGAAAGCGATAGAGACGGGAATCACCAATATGGGTGTACCAAGAGCCATCATCTCGGACGATAGCCATGACTAGGGTTGTCCCCATGTCCTGTCTTTCGGGATGTTTCAGTTGATCTTCAATAATCTTCTCGTTAGCGACGGTAATTGCCTCCTGCAGCAATTCTCCAGCAGTCAGGGGCGAATTCCAGTGTTCTTCTAGATGAGCTTGGATAGTTTCAGTGGCGATTTGACTAGCTTCCTGGCCCCCCGCATGACCCCCCATACCATCAGCAACGATAAAAAAGCGCTGCTCGGGGTCGATATAATAACTATCCTGATTAACCGACCGCACTACACCAGGATCGGTCATTCCTCCAAAAGAAAGATTGTTCATCGAAATTTCTGCTTTTAACACAATATTTATTATCCCGCAATCAATTACATCATGCGATCCTGACGTTCAATTTTTCGCCAAAGTCTCACAAGAGCTATCCCCGGCAGCAGCGAAATCGCCATCGGTATTAGAGTTAACCAACCAAAACCACTGACAAATAGAAGCGTCGCCGAGATAAGCAAAGCACTGATCAGTAAAGTATAGTTGGTTCCCATTTGAATCATACCCAATCGCCGCAAAAGTCGATCAGATTCGCTCGAACGTACCCGAACACGGATATCACCCCGTTCTAATTTTTCGATCGTATCATCGATGCGTCGGGGTAAACTCAGGGCGGTGCTGCTCACTTGGGCCGCTTGTCGTCCTAACTCATCGAGGATATTACTGCCATTATTTCCTGTCATATCATTTACTAATTGCAGGGCAAAAGGTTGGGCCACTTCCATAAAGTTAAATTCGGGATCGAGTCCTTTGCCTACGCCTTCTAGGGTGGAAAATGCCCGCATGACGAAGGTAAAGGTAGCGGGAAAGCGAAAAGGCTGATCGTAGGCGATTTCATAGAGATCATCGCTGATAGAGGCCACGGACTGCTCCTCAAAGGGTTTATCCATGAAGTTATCGAGCATATACTGGATCGATCGCCGCACTGCTCCCATATCACCATTAGCAGTTAATGCTCCTAAATCCACCAGAGAAGTGACCACGCGATCGGCATCTTTTTGGGCAATTCCCAAGAGAGTCTGCATTAATTTTTCGCGCACATTGGTTTTAATTTGTCCCATCATGCCGAAATCGTAGAAAATTAGGGAGCCATCACTATCAACGGCGATATTGCCGGGGTGGGGATCCGCGTGAAAAAAGCCGTTATTGAGCAGTTGAATTAGATAGGCTTTTGCCCCCAGTTTAGCCAACAATTTGCGATCGAGTCCGGCCGCTTCTAGGGCTTCATAATGACTGATTTTGATGCCGGGGAGGTATTCTAGGGTTAAAACCTGGGGAGAAGTGTAGCGCCAATAGACTTTCGGTACTTTCACCCAATCTTCCCCGCGAAAATTACGGCGAAAAGTGTCAGCGTTACGACCTTCATTGAGATAATCGGTTTCTTCCCAGAGGATTTTACAGCATTCTTCATAAATACCCGTCCAATCGCGACCTTTACCCCATTTGGGATGATTTTGGAAGTATTGGGCGATTTTTTTCAGGATAGCCAGATCGATACTAAATAATTTTTTCAATCCGGGCCGTTGGACTTTGACCACCACATCTTCCCCGGTGTTCAGTTGGGCCCGGTGAACTTGCCCTAAACTAGCGGCTGCCAGGGGAATAGGATCAAAGCTTTTAAAGAGTTGATTGAGGGGTTTACCGAGGGATACCTCGATGATTTTGCTAGCCTGTTCGTAGGTAAATGCGGGAACCTGATCCTGTAGTTTCGATAATTCTTCCACATATTCGAGGGGAAAAAGATCGGCCCGGGTGGAGAACAGTTGACCGACTTTAATAAAAGTGGGACCCAATTCTAGCATGGTTTCCCGAATCCAAGCGGCTTGTTTTCTGCGTCTGCCGGCGAGTTTTTCCTCGCTATAGCCGCCGTTATAGCTCCATTTTTTACCGTTGAGCCAGAATTGATAAAGTACGGTGAGAACGAATCGCCAAATATCTAGACGACGACGATTGATGGAATAGTTTTCTCGATTCCAACGATAGCTATTTTTGGCGACTTCGAGGGCCGGCATTGCTGGGTTTAACTCTGGGGTAATGGGGACGGGTAGAAAGGCTGACACGCAATTTTTGGGGCTTTAAAGCGACTAAAAGAGGTTTTTGGGTTAATTACGGTAGTTTTTTAGTTCCGAGCGCAATTGGGCGATTTCAGCCCGCATTTCGTCGATGTTTTCCTGCACGTCGGCACTGGGGGAACCACTGGAGTCTGTATCAGTATATACTCCCTTTTCCATGGCTCGATCGGCTCTCATTTGCACTTCTTCGACGAATTGCCGCAGGTTTTCCCGTTGTTCGGCATCAAATTTGCCTAATTCGCTTAAAGCGTTGGTAAACGCATCTTCTAGCTGTTCACTGACCACTTCAGCGATCGCTCGTCCGAGGAAAAAGGCGTGAATAACGGGGTTAGTCATAATCTTAAATGGATGTTTTCGCTTGCTGGGTTTTGTGAACGGGAAAGGCGATAATAGATTCCCTAACTACTAGGTTAGGCGACAGAACCAGAAAAGGCAAATCGTTTTCGGAAAACGGAGGTGACACGGGGGGGTTAATCGACAAAATTAGCGGAAAGAAAGGGTGCTAAGGGAGCAAAATCCGATTCGATCGCGTCGAGAATTATCGCTGAAATCAACCCGATTAGCGAAATAATAGTGTCATCAACAATATCAGTCCCCGGAGAGTTAAGATGCTCAGAAAACGTTTATTAATCCCCTTAATCTTATCCCTAGTCACTTTCGGTCTAGTGGTGGCCTGTAATTCCGGCACTCCCACCAGTCAAACTAACCCCAGTCCCGCAGAAAACGCCGCCACTGCTGCTATTCCCATCGGTGCAGCTTTAGCTCAAACCAGCAATCTCGCCCTATTGGGACAGGAACAGGTGATCGGTGTCAAGATGGCTGAAACATATTTTAATAAAAAGGGCGGAGTCAATGGAACACCGATTAAAGTTATTATCCAGGATGTGGCCGGGGATGAACAGGGCGCAATCAACGCCATCAATACCCTGATCACTCAAGATAAAGTGGTGGGTATTCTTGGTCCCTCCCTGTCCCAACAAGCTTTTGCCGCTAGTCCGATCGCCGATCGAGCCAAAGTTCCCATTCTCGGCCCCTCTAACACGGCTAAAGGTATCCCCCAGATCGGTGAGTATGTGGGTAGGGTGTCCGCTCCTGTGGCTGTGGTTGCTCCCAATGCGGTTAAAACCGCTTTAAAAATCGATCCCAAGATTAAAAAAGTGGCTGTCTTTTTTGCCCAAAATGATGCTTTTAGTAAATCGGAAACGGAAACTTTTCAAGAAACCCTAAAGAGTTTAAATCTTGATATTATCACCGTGCAGAAATTCCAAACCACCGATACAGATTTTCAAAACCAAGCCACCGCCGCTATTAATATTAAACCGGATTTAGTGGTTATTTCTGGTTTGGTTGCTGACGGAGGAAATTTGGTCAAACAGTTGCGACAATTAGGCTATCAGGGGTTAATTATTGGTGGCAACGGTTTAAATACTTCTAATATTTTCCCTGTTTGTCAAGCTCAATGTGATGGTATTCTCATCGCTCAAGCTTATAACCCGGAATTAGATAATCCTATTAATCGGGATTTTGTCGCCGCTTATACAGCAGAAAATAAAAAAGCACCGCCCCAATTTACCGCTCAAGCTTTTACGGGAATTCAAGTTTTTGTCGAGGCCTTAAAACGGGTAGATGATAAAAATAAACTCAGTACACTTTCCCTCGAACAAATTCGCCAACAATTAAATCAGGAAATTTTAGCGGGTAAGTATGTCACTGTCCTGGGAGATATTGCTTTTACTCCCGAAGGGGAAATCATTCAGGATAAATTCTCCGTCGCACAAATTAAAATGGATGCCGATGGTAAAAATGGTAAATTTACTTTTGTGGAAAATTAATAAGTAAGTGGTTCTTCTCGCTTCTACCTCGTTGCAAGGGTATCCCTTGCAACGAATTTCCAGAGGTTCTAGCTTTTGTGTAATCCTAAATCCTGTTTAAAGTATTCAAGAATGTTAAAGTCGAGTCCAAAATCAACATAATCCTGTTCTGACTTGCAATGTTCTATTCAATTAATTTCTCATAAAAGAAAAATGTAGGTTGGTTTTCACTTTCTTCAGAAATTTTTCTTAAGTTTTCGTGTACCCTAATTCTTGCTCTCAGCTAGTTCTGGAATTTCAGGGGATTATTAGTAGTGAAATTTACAGGAAACAATAACAATTTCTTCATCAGACACGCTATAAACTAGGCGATGTTCTTTTGTAATGCGTCGTGACCACAATCCTGATAGTTCATGTTTTAATGCTTCTGGTTTTCCTAATCCAGAAAAAGGCTATCTTTGAACGTCTTTAATCAGGCTGACAATTTTAGCGTAAACTTTTTTATCTGCGATTGCCCATTGATTAAACTCATCAAAACTTCGGGTTAGAAAGGCGACTTTCCTCATAAGTTAGCAGCATCTACATAAATATAACTATCAGGATTTTTCAGAGATTCTATTGCCTCTTGGAGATGTTGACGGTTAGCTTCTGTGGAAAGCAGATAGTCGGTTTCATCCATTTCAGCCGCTTCTTTAATCAACAAAATCGCTTCGACAACTGTTCCTTCTGGTAAGTCGAGGGGAGGTAAACTAAGTTGACCATTTTTGATGATTGTTTGGTATTTTAGTGCATTCATATAATTCTACTATTCTTGATATTCTATTAATTATAGCAGTTTCAACGATAACTTGGATATTCTCGTTTCTGTATAGTCTTACCTCGTTGCAAGGGTATCCCTTGTAACAGATTTCCAGAGGTTCTAGCTCTTGTGTAACCCATCAGGGAAGGGAGGGAGACACTCCCTCCCTTGTCTTCAGTGTTAAGAATGTTGGACATAGATAAACAGGCGATTTAGTGGGAAAAATGCGCTCGCTGTCAGGGAATCTGCTTAGAAGCGGCTCAATTTAGCTAATATAAACAGAATTTTGCCACAAAAGTTCTTGTAAATCTAGCTAGGGGTTGCTGAATAAATCTAAGTGGGTGGGTGGAATTAAATATAAGATGAACGTAGGTTGGGCTTCGGCCGTGAGCTCAGCCGAACGGTTGAAGCATGAAACCCAACGCCCGCTCATGTTACACTACCGCTAACCCATCCTACAAATAATTGTGCCTCCCTACTTAAGTGTTCTGATAATTGGAACAGAGATCGCAATATATTTGATATGCTATAATCTTGAACAGTTTCGTTAGTAGTTAAATCCATGCTAGTTTTATCCGGTGATATTGGTGGCACTAACACCAGGTTGTGTTTGGTAGAAACGGACGGAAAAAATGAATCAACTCTCCGAGAAGAAATTTATCCGAGCGGCAATGAGGGTTTAGTTCCTTTAGTGCGACAATTCCTGGGTGATGAGTGTAATGTTTATAAGGCTTGTTTTGCTTTGGCTGGCCCTGTTCTGAACAACAAATGTAAAATCACTAATTTACCTTGGCCAGAATTAGATGCGGCCCGGTTACAAGAAGAATTGAACATTGCTAAAGTGAGTCTTATTAATGATTTTGTAGCAATTGGCTACAATATTGTCTTAGAAAAAAATAAATCTTTAGTTACTTTACAGGAAGGTGAATTTTTGCCTGATGCGCCGATCGCTATTATTGGGGCGGGTACGGGTCTGGGAAAGGCGTTTGCAGTTCCTGAAGGTGATAGCTATCGAGTGTTTCCAACGGAAGGAGGCCACGAAAGTTTTGCTCCTGATAATTTGTTAGCTCAGGAGTTATTGGCATATCTTCGGGCCGACGGCAAGGTTGATGTGGAACGGGTGGTTTCTGGCCCAGGAATTGTTGATATTTTTCGTTTTTTGCAGGATCGCAAGTTTGCTTCTGAAGATGCGGGTGATTTTTTAAGTCAACCTGATCCTGGGGCGGCGATCGCTAAAGGAGCAGCAGCAGGTCATTTTCTTTGTCAGCAAACAATGGCAATTTTTGTAGAAGCTTTTGGGGCTGCCGCAGGGGATATGGCGGTGAGTTTTTTACCGTTTGGCGGTTTATATATTGCGGGGGGAATTGCAGCCCAAAATATTGAATTGATGCGGAATGGCAGTTTTATTAAGGCATTTACAGATAAGGCACGGGTTAATCCTGTTTTGCTAGAAAAAGTTCCTGTCCATATTGTTTTGAATACCCTGGAGGGATTAAGAGGTGCAGTAAAATACGCTGCTACAAAAATGTAGAAGCATAGGATAGACAATCCTAGAAGTTGTCTTGATTGTGAGGGTATTCAATGCCCTTTTTGTTGATTTGCCCTCATAATTGCAAATCTACCATTAGTTACAAAACCCGCCTCAATAGCGTGTCGAGCTGCCCCCCACATGACAATGCTGTTATCTTGAAAAACTTTAACAGAAATGCCTTCGTTATAAGCTTTGAAATTTCCCTCTTTATCAATAAAGGCATTGATAAATTTGCCTTCTTTCAAGATTTCAATGGGAATATCAATACCGCCAATATAAACTCCGCCACTGGCTTTATAGGTAAGAGCCAAATTCCCTGCTTGCGCTCCCCAAATAGAGATAAAAAAATCCAAAACTTCTTTACATAATGGATTCCCTTCCTGGGCAGCTTGAATGATAGCATCAGCATCATTGATATTTGGCTGATTTTCCCATTCAGAAAGACTTTGAAAAAAATGATAAATTCTGGTTAAACCAGGAGCAGATAGAACATACTCATAACTAACGGGGCTATTATCCCCCTGCTCTTGTTTCAGTTCTTTCAGAAATTGTAAAAGTTCCCAATCTTTATCTATTCTAGCACCGAAGTCCGCATGACCACCTTCCGAGGAGATTGGTTTTAACCCTTTTTTTTCATCATGGCTATACCATAATGCTTGACCTAAACCTCCACTCACTAGCATTAATACTCGGCGATCTTCAGGATTTGGGTGAGATTTACCAGGATAAAGTTCTTTTAGCTGATCTTCTCCATTTCCCAAAAAAATACCATAGCCAATTGCTTCCATATCATTGATAAAAGAGACAGGAACATTGTTATAGGGAAGTTTTTGTCTGAATTCATGCTCTGTAAAAGTTGCTTTAAATTCCTTGCGATCAACTCTAGCCTCGCCATGATCAACAGGTCCTGCTATACCAAAACAAGCACCATAAATATCTTCATTATCACTATATTGCCCATAATAATATTGCTCTAAAAATGTCTCTATCATGTTTTCCAAGCCTTGAGCATAATCCTTAGTTGTATAAGTTTCATGGGCAATTAAGGCATCCAGCATCACTTTTTTTTGAGAGTCATCTTTTTTGTGAGTAAAAAGACCGAATTCGCTTTTATCACCTGCAATTTTGCCAGCGAGAATGACCATAAAATTGACTCCTTTATAGTAAATATATCTAAATGAAAACAGCAACCAAAAAAAGACTAAAAACCTAATTCTTCTAGCTCATTTTTAATCTCCTTAATTTTTGCTTGTGAGCGTGTTACAACCAGTCCTAAATTAATTCCATCAGGAGCGATAAAGCAAATAGCAAAAGGTGTTGTTAGTTCGACAAAATAAACCATCATCGTTCCCCCCGCCAATTTAAAAATTGAGTATGTGAGATTGCCAAAGGCAGTTACCTTGCCAAAATTATCTAAAGCTTCTTGAATCTTGCTGAGGGATTCAAATCCTTCAATTGCTTCTCCTACTGCATCACCACCGTCTGCAAAAAGAGCACGATAAAGCTCTGGATCATCAGATTTGAGTCGTTTATTGTGATACAGTGGTAGTCCATTCTCTAGATTAAAAATAAGGATTGATTTTAGGTGTCCTTTTGAGGTGGTAACAGTCTCGTCCAGAAGAACATCAAGTTTTTCTTGTTCGGGTCGTTGTTGTGTCATAAGAGAGATTCTCGCAATTTTAGTCTTGAGGAAGTTAAATACTAATTCCTGAAAATAATTTTCGTTTAAATTTTGATATTTGTCAAGTATTTTTCCGCATTCTTTTAGGGGTTCTTGGATTTGAGATTGGTCTATTTCCCCAAGACAGTATTGGTCGAAGGTAATAAAAATTCTTTGTTCTCTCTCAGGGTAAGAGCTATGGGGAGCAAGAGCAAAGTCAAATAGTTCTTGATAACTCCAGTTTTTGATCTGCGATCTAACAAGAAATTCTAGGTATTTACGGATATTTTCGACAGGAATATCAGACTCATTTACCCATTCTAAAAGCTTTTTTAAGGCAGCAGTTTGAGAGGTTGTCCATTGTAAAATCTCTCGGAGTAGAAAGTCAGAGTAGTTATTTTTCCCTTGTAATGATGGTCGAGAAGTTGTGATCAATAAAACAGCTTCAGATTGAACAGAAGGTGAAGCTGTTGTCCAGACTTCCGCCACTAAACTGGTCATTACAAATTCAATCTCTCCTTCCTCTAATTTAGGTGTGGGCTTTTTTCCTAGCCATTCTAGGGCCAGTTTTAGATCATTATTTTGTAATAAATAAGATGATTCTTGACGATCCGAATGTTGCCAATCTCGAAAAGCTTTTGTATAGGGACGGAGTCCCGCCATGACTTCCTTGATCCAGTTTTGATTTAGAATTTTTTCATAAATCTTGTTGAGTATTCTTAAATTATGCTCCTTATCTAGAATTATAAAACACATATCTTTTAGTTTACGATGTTGTGGATTTTTTTCATCGAAGAGAATCGGCTCGTTTTGAGTAATTTTTTCAAAGAGAGAAATTAACTCAAAACTGTCGTCCTGATTTAAAAATTGGTCTCGATCTTTCTGAAACTGATCATATTCCTCAAAAAGATTGAGATGTGAGAAAACTAAATCTTCTAGCCGACCGTGAACTTCATTCTGTTGTAAATCTACAACGTTATTGTTTTTAGCAATATGAAAAACTATTCTATTGAATTTATGTAACCCTCCTGTCAAATCATTGGCCGATTGAATTATACTTTCCATCGTCCCTTCATTGATCTGTAAATCAGAAAATAAATTTTTGACTTCTCCCCAAAAAGCCTCCGATAGATCTAAAAACCTACCTTCTTTTTCATAAAGTTTCCCGTTATCCTTCTTAAATTTTATCCTCCATTGCTGTACCCGATCACATTTGGTGCCGTACAATAAGTAACGTTCTTGTAGATCATAATCCAGATTATTAGTTTCTTTCCATTTTTCCCATTCGTTCCAACTGTCAAATTCTTCAGTATATAAACGAAGTTTTGCTTTCTCTTGTTTAACCCAACTTGGGTTAAATATTTGTTCATATATACGATTATAGAGTTTTAACTTACCTTCATTTTTTAAAACCAAACCAGACAATCTTAGTGCTGTTTGCCCCTCACTTCTACAGTCATACTCTATCTGTCTCTTTTCTAAAATTTCCTTGTATAAATCAAGCGTTTCAAAAGCTTTTTTTTGGTTACCTACAAGCTTGGTTTGTATTGTCGTAAAATGAGTGTCATCTTGCCAATTATTAATAATCTCGGAAATTACTACTTCTTCAACATTAGTGAACTGAGGGTGAGTACTTTGACGTTTTTTGACTATAAGGTCACAAATCTTTTGAGTTAGAAAAGGTTGTCCTCCAGTCCAATTAAGGATTTCCTGCAATGTACTTATATCTTCTATGCCAGCATTCAATAATGGTTGCATCGTCTTAAGTGATTTTTCATTGTTTAGGTCAGTTGGAAATGGACTTAGGGTGACGGAAGTTCCAATATTAAAAGATGGCGTATTTTCATTCTTATTCCTAATCAAGTCATCAATCGATGCTAGTCCTATAAGACAAAAAGTTAGTCTTGAATACTGAGGCTTACTTCTTCTTTCTTCATGGCAACCTCGAATAAATTCAAAAAACTCATCAGTAGAAAAAGGGAATTCTATAACAGAGCCAATTTCATCAATACAAAAAACAATATCTCCCCTGATATTTTCCAATAAATGTCCTTCAAGAAAATCTTCATATTTACGTAAGTTAGAACCAGGACGAGCTTCCCACCATTTTTCTAGTTTTGTTGATACGTCCTTTAATGTTGTATTTTCATTTAGTAAATCTATTTTGTAATTTATTAGCGAATCCACTATAATCGCAATAATTTGTTCCTTGTACCATTGTTCTGAATTTTTGGGACTGTTCTTGCCCATGTAGTGATACAAATAGAAAATGCCAACCTCTTTTAATCGTTTTCCTGTTCGGAATGACAAGCTGGTTTTGCCCGTTTGTTTGGATTCTAAAAGACAGCAAAATTCTCTGTTTTTTAATGCGTCAAATAATTGACTATCTGCATCTCGTTTAATATAGGTGGGGGATTCTATTGGTAAAGAACCACTATGATAATAGAGATTAGTCATATTAAGCTATTCCTTTAACTTGTAACTTGATCAGAGTTGGCAATCAATTCTTTGTAAAAATATTTACGGTATAGATCACAACTTGAAATAGAATCATTATTGTCATCTGCCGCAACAATTAGTCCTAGATTGTTTAGTCTGGTGAATGAATCTGAACTTAATCGCACGCTACCTCGAATCAGTACTTCCTTATAGTCTGCCATTAAGTCTTTATTGGGTTGTAAATGATTTGTTAGTATCAAGCTAAGATGTGAAGCAAAAATTCCTGCTCTCGAAGAGGATTTTCTTAAGAAGATTTCCATCGTTTCTTTTTCTTGATTGTTCAAATAGCGAAGAGATTGCTGGATTAATTGAGGATGTCCATTTAAAAATTCAACAAGGGATTTTAAATCTTCATCACTTAATCTTGTTTTTAATCTCTCATAGTTAGACAATAAGTTTTTGACTTGTGATTGACTGAAGCCCTTTAATCCATGTCTAAAATTTACATCATCTCCTACATTAAAGGGAGATTCATTTGTAGGAAAATCAGGAAACTTTGTTGTTGAATAAGCCATAATTATGCGTAGCTTTCTCCATATTTGACCTAAAGTATTATCTGGTTTCTGCTTTTCATGCCAGCTTCGTAAAAGACTGCCAATAGATACACAAACCTCTCTTTCTATAATCAAAAGTTCAAAGTGATCTAATGCTAAAACTAGATTGTTTGACATCTCTGATAATAGATAAAGAAAGTCGCTTTCGTCATGGTTACGGATATTACGATTTAAAATTTCAGAAAGCTTCAAGCAAAGAAGTGACAAAAAATTGTTATTGTTTGAAACTGTAGGTAGCATTGGATCTCTGAAGTCAATTTTTATCGTTTTATAATTTAGTTCCCTTTCCGCATAACTGGTTATATAATTGATCAACATTGTTTTGCCCATTTTTTGCGGGGCTGCAATTCGGAGAAGGCACGGGGATTCTTGTATTGACTCACAACACAATCGCTCAAGATATGGACGTTTTATGTATATTGGATCACTATTTTGATCAATGGGTAAACTAATCGGATTTTCCCTTATTTCCTGACCAGGTAACTGTATCATTACATTTACATTGCCGTCGCGACTTGTGATATCACCGAGCCTAATAATATGACCATCTCTTGATGTATTCATAGAATAATTTTCAGTCGTAGAAGAATTATCGTTATTAGATATTGTTACTCCCTGTTCGGCCTTCGGTAAATCATTCATCTCTGCCTCAAATTCTCGAATTAACTTTTTCAAATCGTCTCTTTCCTGTTTAATCCTTTCCTTGTCTCCAGGCGCAGCAGTAACTAACGCATTAAGTTTATCGGCTAATTGGTTTTTTAAACGAGCGATATTGTCCTCGATATTTTTTTGATTTGCGTCTGACATAAGCATTTTGAGTGTAAGTCTTGAGATTTTGGGTGCAATTTCAATTATCAATAAAAATACCTATTGCGAGGTAGCTATTGTGCGTCAGCAAGTTATCATCTTTGACTTTTATTCAATTGTAATAGTGGTGTTACCCTCTTTTGTAATGACATCCCCAAATACGTTGACTTTCACATCACGGCCAGCTGTTGCTTTTAAGTTTAAGTCGGGAGAACCACCTTGAATAACAGATTCAGAGTTTAAAGTATCAATTAATGTCTTTGCTGCTCGCAAAATCTCGGTGTCTTTCTCAACACTAAACTCAGTGATTTTGGTTTTTAGTAGTCCCTCTGCTTTGTCAATATCTTCAGGTTTCGCATCAACTACTGCCTGAGCCAAGGCATCACCCTCAAATTTTTTCTTCAACAAATGTTTCAACCCATTATAGGCATCCTTAACCGCCGTACCAGCCGTATCCTTCGCTGCCGCAGTCGCACCTGCCACCAATGCTGTCAAAATAATAGCTATGGGTTCCATTGCATTAACACCTCGACTTAACAAACGCTATTTTGAGTTATGGGTTTCAGTATAGCAAAATTGGGCAGTTCAGCAATTCCCCCTTGAAATACAGTTCTTCTCCAGAGCAACTGATCTTTACACCGGTTGCTTTATTACTTTGGCACAGCCAATTCCCTATTCGATAAACTTTTTGATCGCTGTGGACGAATCTGGTTAGAAGCAGGTCAATTCAGCTAATATAAACAAAATTTGGGAGCATCTCACCTTTGTAACCTTTAAATCAGGTTTTTATGTCAAGCTATTTTGAAAGCCTTGCTAGAAAACAGTTTTAGTGACAAGTATAATTACTCACCTGCATAAATGAGATGCTCCCCAAAATTTTGCCCGAAAAGGAGTTATAGATTTAGCTAAACAGGTTTTATTGCTGTAACTGATGACCACAGCTACTACAAAAGCGATCGGTTGCCGCTACTTTTGCCCCGCATTGACTACAAAATCGCGTTTTACTGACGGTTTTTGCGTCTCCCATACTCATTTTCATATCTCCCATCTCCATTTCCATAGGGGCAAAATTCATCGACATATTACCCATTTTCATCGGTTGCATCGGTTGCATCGGTTGCATCGGTGAGGAGGAGAAACTGGTAGCAGTTGTCGATTGAGAGGACTGAGAAACTCCAGAGGTATGAGGAGAGGAAAAACCGATACTGCTCCCTTGAATTTGGATTCTGTGGGGTCCGGTTTCAGTGATAATTTCAATAATCGCCCCTTGGGGAATTATCTCTATTTGGGGTTCTTTTGTCCAAACTCCCGTAGCAAAACTACTGCTAGACTGCTGTTGTTGTCCCACTGCACCACTAGCGAGGGTTACAATCGTCTGCAGCCCTTGATTATCGAGATAGAGACGTTGTCCTGTGGGTAATTCACTATAAATAGCCATATTTTTGACAGTGAAAAGTAAAAAGTAAAAAGCTAGTTAACACCCCTAGGATCCAGTCTAGCGAGGATAAAAATGTTAGAGGATTTTCTTAAGAATTTTATCGACAAAAAAAGGGTGGTTTTACCCACCCTCACCATGTCTCAAGAAAACAAACTTTTTAACGGACGCTACCGGCTAATTTATCGACCCGAATCGGTTTCATCAGGTACAATTTGAGGAATTGCCAAGCATTAGAGGCGAAGATAGGCAATTTCTTCAGGAATTTAACCGGTGCGGCACTGTTTTCGCTATCGATCGCCCGTAATCCCTCGTTATTGCGAACACAAATCTCTAGGCGATCATAAAATTCAGGACTATCCACATCGAGAACAATCGGGAAGACGCGGCCGGCGGTTTCATTGGTCTTCTCGATTACATACTTATCGTACTCGCGAGCGTCCAAACCGAGAATGGCGTAGAAACCAGAACGCTGAGTATCATTGAGGTACATCGTAGCGAAGACCGAAAGCAGGAAGAAACGACACCAGAGACGAGCGCGCCAATCATTAAGAATATCAGGCTGCGCACGCATGAGCGCATCAAAGAAGTCCCCGTGACGGTTTTCGTCTTGACACCAATTCTCGAAGAAGTTAAAAATCGGATAAACCCGATCTTCGGGATGTTGTTCGAGATGACGATAAATGGTGATATAACGCCAATAACCGATTTTTTCGGAAAGATAGGTGGCGTAGAAGATAAATTTCGGTTTAAAGAAGGTGTAGTTACGGCTTTTGGTTAAAAATCCCAAGTCAAGGGAGAGGTTAAAATCCGATAAAGCCTTATTAAGGAACCCAGCGTGACGCGCTTCGTCCCGGGACATGAGGTTAAAGCATTCCGCGAGAACGGGATTTCTGTTTTTTAAACGTCTGCCGAGTTCTTTGTAGAGAAGAAAGCCGGAAAATTCGGCCGTGCAGGATCTTTCCAGAAATTCCACGAATAAGCGGCGAGTTTCGCCATCAATATGCTCCCAAGAGCGATCGAATTCTTGATTGCGAACGAAGTGATGCCGGTTATAATCGGTACGGAATTCCTCTAAAATCGCTTTCAGTTCTTCCTCGTTAGCGGCGATCGACATTTCCGCCATCGCTTCAAAATCAGTGGTGTAGAAGCGGGGAGTGAGGATCGTTTCTTTAGCGGGAACTTTTATACCCGGACGGATTTCCTCGAATTCTGGTTTTTGGATCGTGCTGACCATAGGGATTATTGGTTTTACTCTGGGATGATGATTGAGACGAGTAAAGGCTCTGACTTGATAATGACGAGCCGTGAAAAAACGGCTAGGATTCACTATAGCAAGCTCTCAGCCCTAGACTCCCTTCCTGTTCATTAAAAGTTACAACTCTTAATTAAGCTGTGTAAACAAACGCGGCTTTTTCCCCAGGAGTCTTGACAACTGTTCGGAGAGGTGGAGTTTGTTCGGTGATCAGTAAACAGTCATCAGTAATCGGTAAACTGAAAACTCACACCTGATAACAAGGGACGAATCTAAAACCTAATTGGTTAAGTTAAAAGCTTTGATGTGCTTAGTTTCTATCTTCCTAGAATCCAGGAAAACTCCTGTTATTTTAGCTTGTTGTCAGGAATTAAGTTAAACAAGGTTTTTGGCAATATGCTAATCTGGCTAACACGCTTTTGGGTGTGATATAGGGAAAACTTCTGGCGATCAGATATACAGAAGGTTGACCCATATCGTTACCCCAGAGAGTGTTATACAGAAAGTTGACCTATAATCAACTGGCTTGAGTTGGGTTAGGATAGAACTTATTTTAAAGTGGAATAGCATGTCAGACTTACTCACAAGAATTACTGTCAATCCTAAACAATGTGGTGGTCGTCCCTGCATTCGAGGCATGAGAATTAGGGTATCAGACGTACTGGACTTATTTGCGGCTGGACTAAATGCTGAACAAATCTTAGAAGAAATGCCTGATTTGGAGGCAGATGACTTAAAAGCAGCACTTCTACATGCCTCACGTAAGCTTAATCACCCAGTGTTGGTAGCATGATAATCTAGGTAGACGCACATCTGTCACCTGCAATTGCAACTTGGATTTCCAGCACTTTTGGAATAACAGCATTAGCTTTAGGCGATATTGGTTTGAGAGATGCTGAAGACCCTGAGATTTTCGAGGCGGCAAAGGCTCAAGGAGTTATTTTCATGACTAAAGACAGCGATTTTGTTGATCTAGTTGAGCGTCTTGGATCGCCACCACAAATCATCTGGTTAACGTGCGGCAATACTTCCAATGTCCGGTTGCGAGAAATTTTGAGTGCTACTTTGCTAGAAGCATTAGAACTTTTACTAGCAGGTGAAGCGTTAGTCGAAATCAGCGGAAACTAGCAGCGCAAGCTAACAGGTGTCCATGCACACCGACCGCCAACAATTGATCGGTTATGAGACAGAGGTGGTTTGCGGCGGGTGATGGGCACTTTTATGCCTACATCTTTCATCAAATATAAGTAAGAACTGGTATAATTCGTTTTAGGAAAAATATCAGTAAGACCTGTGAATCTATTGTTATTTCATATTCCTTTGATCGCTGCAGGCGTTGTTGTTGGCGGCGTAGTGATTGCATCTGGGGGTTCGGGACTTCGGTCTGGTGTGGCAGCGATCGCAACAGGGGCAAGTGGTTTTGCGACATCTGCTTTGCTGATACAGTCACAGTCTAGTAAACAAGAGACCTCTTGCATAAATCCGAAAACAAACGATAGAAACAATAATGGGAGGGACTTTCAGTTAATTATTTATTAGTAGTTGATAATCTTCAAAAATGTTGCTGTACAAGGATCGACTTAAGACTTTTGCAAGAGGTCT
>NZ_JADBTR010000140.1:0-40318 GCF_020246065.1 Microcystis sp. M144S2 | reverse complement strand
CTAACGAAAGAATTAGGGATAGGAGCGAGCTTACTAGGAATTATTATTAATAAGTGAGAGATGGTGCGGCGAACTTTTTCGAGCTAAAACCATGAAAAGCTTATGCTATATGGATTTCAGCCTTCTTGTCCCCCTGTCAGGAATTAGACAATGATCATTAATACCAAATCAATACAAAATAAACTACCATGAAACAACTAATCGTACACATTCGTGACCAAGAAAAAGCAGAAACACTCTCTAAAATTTTAACTGCTTTAGATTTTGTTGACTCCGTAGAAATCATCGAAGATCAAACAACATTATCTGATAACGAGCAAGACTTCTTTGCCCTGGCAGGATTGTGGGAAAACAGAAATATCACCCCTGAATCTATCCGTCAAGCAGCATGGCGAGAAGAAAAACGATGATTTTATTAAAAGTTTAGAACGCTATGAGCCGTCGAATGAATGACCCATCCACATTTCATTGGCGATCGCATTCCTCCCCATCTTTCCACACTCCCTACGCAATCGCAAAAATCCGATAAAATAGTGAATAAGTGACATCCATCAATACAATTTATTACAAAAAATAATTTCTAAGTAATAAAATCATGGCTCAATTACAAATCCTAATGCCTATACTACAAGAATTTCGCCAAGAATTAGCAAAGTTTTATGGAAAACGGTTAGTAAAACTCATCCTTTTTGGTTCACAAGCGCGGGGTAACGCTAATGAGGACTCAGATATTGATATTATGGTCGTATTAAAGGGGCCCATTTCCCTTAGAAGCGGCCACCCTATTACCTGAAAAAAATTATTATCTCAAATGGAATGCTCCCACTCTAGCAAACAGGGTAAGCGCATCCTAACAGTCCTTGACAAAATGAACTTTATCTGGGTTGCCTACCCAGAGGGCAATTCAGGCATATTTGAGTAGAATTTGCCATCTCAATTGTTAAGCAACAATCTACCAAATAGGTCGAGTTCGTAACTATTCTGATTGACTGGTATCACTTGAAATGCCCACGCGGATCACAAAATTGGCCAATTGTCAATAGCTTTTGAGATGCCCTTTATAACAGGAGGTTTCCCGACTCATATTCGATCATCATAACCATAAACAGGCAAAATTATCTGTATATTTAATCACTTAATCAGAAGCATTTACCTTTGAAATAGCAGTTTTTAAATAGGAAACCACCTCATTAATTGCTACTTCTGACGCTTTTTTACTGGCTCTTTCGACTAATTCCACCTTACCCGATTTGAGAGATTTACCCGTGACAATGCGATAGGGAATCCCAATTAAATCCGCATCTTTGAACTTAACACCTGCACGTTCATTCCGGTCATCTAAAAGGGTTTCAATGCCCGCTTGATTTAACTCATTGTATAAACTTTCAGCGGTTTTTACCTGCTCGGCATCGGCTAAATTAGGAATAACCACAATCGCTTGATAGGGGGCAATAGCTACGGGCCAAATAATGCCATCTTTATCGTAGGATTGTTCTACGGCTGCCTGGGCTAAACGCGATACTCCTATACCATAACAACCCATACAAATGGGGGTAGATTCTCCCGCTTCATTAGTATAAAAAGCATTCATGGCTTGAGAATATTTATAGCCCAATTGGAAGATATGACCGACTTCAATTCCTCTGGCACTTTGCAAGGTTTGATTAGGATCATGAATAGCTCGATCGCCTACCCGGGCTTTGCGTAGATCGACGATTAATTCCGGTAAGATAAAATCTTGACCCCAATTGGCTCCCACTACATGAAACCCGGTTTCATTAGCACCAGTGATAAAGTTTTCTAAGTCTGTCACCGTGTTGTCTGCTATGCGTAAAAACTTAGGAGCTATATCGCTGGATTTTTTGAGTAAATTATCTTCTAAGTCGGGAGCAATATAACCTAAAGGTAAAGGTTTAGTTGCCCATTTCTGTTGAGCGGCAGCATCGGGTATTTTTAAAGCCAAAATTGTTTTAGCATTGTAACGGCCTGCCTGTCTAACTAATTCATTTTGTAGTTTAACTTCATTAACCTCTTGATCACCGCGAATATGCAGTAAAACTAAAACAGTTATGCCGCTATCATAAACCACTTCGTAGAGAACATTTTTGACGATAGCGGTGGCAGAACAATCGAGAAATTGAGCTAAACTTTCGATAGTGTTGGTGTTAGGAGTCTCTTTTTTAGCCAACTTTTTAAAGGGAGAAGCCACTTTATCTGCTGGCAAAGAAACGGCTTTTTCCACATTAGCCGCATACTTTTCATCGGCGGTAAATAAAACCTCATCTTCTCCGGCATCAGCTAAGACCATAAATTCTTGGGATGCGGAACCGCCAATCGCTCCAGAATCCGCTTCTACTGCCCGAAAAGCTAACCCACAACGGCGGAAAATATTGCGGTAAGCTATATCCATCGCTTGATAGGTTTTCTTTAAACATTCCTCGTCGAGATTGAAAGAATAGGCATCTTTCATAATAAATTCCCGCCCCCGCATTAAACCAAAACGAGGGCGAATTTCATCGCGAAATTTAGTTTGAATCTGATATAAATTAACTGGTAATTGTCGATAGGAACGAATTAAATCACGAGCGACGGCAGTAATTACTTCTTCGTGAGTCGGTCCTAATCCTAACTCCCGGTTTTGTCGGTCTGTCAGGGCAAACATAATCCCTTCTGCTTTTGTGTAGGTGTCCCAACGGCCTGATTCTTGCCAGAGTTCCGCCGGTTGCAGTTGGGGAAGTAAACATTCTTGGGCGCCGGCTTTATTCATTTCTTCCCGGACTATCTGGGAGACTTTCTGTAAAACCCGCCACATCAGGGGTAAATAGGCGTAAATGCCGCTGCCAATGCGACGAATGTAACCGGCACGGACTAAGCATTTATGACTGGGGATTTCCGCCTCGGCCGGGTCTTCCCGGAGGGTGACAAAAAGCTGTTGAGAGAGTCGCATCCTATCGATATCCTTTTGAACAGAAGACTTTCTATTATCTCATCAAAGGAGAGCGACTGCAATTATCAATTACTTGTGTTGACAAACAATAACAGCGATCAGTTTACCGATTCTCAGGTATTTCCCCTCACAACTTGAGACTGGTTGGAGAAGCATTGAACTCTAGTTCCAATTGCCTAACTCCCTTGTTCTCTACTTTAGGAAATATGAGTGTTCAGGTCGATCGCTGTTATCGTCGTTATCGAGACAGAATGTAACTTTAACAGGGTTTACTCCTTTGTGAACTTGACCTTATAACCTTGCCAGTCGATCTGTCAGGGAAGCTTTTTTCTTTAGCTTCAATTATTAATATAACATCGGATCGGAGCTAGAAGTCTTTCTCTTAATCAAAGTTTACATTACTGGGATCAAGGAAAAGCCTAGATGTTTTGACGCTTGACCGATGATAATTAACCTCAGTTCGGTATCAGAAAAGGAGGGGGAGTTAACCTGAAAGAATACAAACGATTCAGCACCCCCGTTCTACTTTAGCCGAGTCCCGCCCTCTCGAACCGGTCATCGAGTTTTTGGCAGTGCCTTCGGCATCGCAATCAACTGATGATGCGGGGTCAGACTGAAGGTGATGTTAGTCCAAAATTATTTATTTTGAATTACCATTGTTGCACAAGTAATTATATTTTCTAGATTGTTATACTCGGCTCTTTGTTTTTCAATATAATGATCAAATAAATATTTTTTGTCTGGATATTGTACCGCTAATTCTTGGCATCTTTGCCTAAGATAATTAAACTGCATTTCATACTCATCATTTTGATTTATTTCAGTTTCTGTATATTCTTTTATTAATTTCATGCCAGCTTTTTCTATCTGGTTTAACAGCATACTTTTTTTGATTATAAAGTCATGCTTATAGGGTTGATCATCTTCAAAATATCCATCGTCTAAAATAATTAGACCATCTTTTGTCAGATTTTTTTTTAAGATAGTCATAGTTTGAAAATAATTTCCAAATACAGAACTGATCGAGCCGAGAATAATCACATTGAATTGGTTTAATGTATTGATTATTTCTCGTGCGTCTCCTGAAATAAATTTACACCTTGAAGTAATTGCTTCTTCTCTAGCTTTTTTATTAGCGATTTCAATAAATTCTGGTATTGCATCGATTCCAAGACAGTAGCAATCCAGTTCAATTGACAATTTTATCGAGACTGCACCTTTGCCGCAGCCTAGATCCAGTACATTTAATTCAGAATAATTATTTGTATGTGCTTTGACAATTTTAAGAATAGAATTTGCAGAAGAGCCTATTTCCCAGAAGTCCTGTAAAATATATGGAAGAAAAGGTAAGATTGACTTATCTTGGCAATCCATAGCCTGTGCAATAGTTTCTTCTAAGGTCTTCATTCTCTCTAAAAATTTCTGGACTAACCATCAATCATATCGCTCCCTGCGGTTCCACACCCTCCTCTATCCCACTTCCATCAGTTAAACACCCCCTCAATATTGGCATAATTACCGCATTTCTACAGCCAAAAGACTATTGGTCTGTCAATCTTGAAATTGTGGATAGGGGAATCGGGCCAAATTATCGGCTCCCAATCCCTCAAAATCATCTTAACAGACCAATAGAATCGCCCTTAATTTTTGTCAATTGTCGGCCCCTAACTATATTCTTCTCCGACACTGAGATTAAAGAGCATTTGCAGGGATTGTAAACAGCGCTTACGCGCTTCGATATCCTGTTGGGCCCGCAGTTGTACCATGGGTTCGTGAAGGATTTTATTGACGATACCGCGGGTCATTGCTTCGATAACTTCTTGGTGTTTTTCGGCGAATTCCGTCCCCAGACGGGAGAGGGCCTTTTCTAATTCCTGTTCGCGAATATCTTCAATTTTGCTTCTTAAACAGCTAATTGTCGGTACAGTGTCCAAAGAACGCCACCAAAGCTCGAAAGCTTCCACTTCCTGCTCTAGGAGTGCCTCTGCTTCCCTGGCCATCTGACGGCGACTTTCCTGATTGGCGGCAACCACCGCCTTGAGATCATCGACGTTAAAAGCTTGCACTTGTGCCAATTCCTTCACGTCGGTGTGAACGTTGCGGGGAACAGAAATATCGATTAACATCAGCGAGTTAGCAGTAATCGTCACTTCTGTCAATAAATTTTTAGTTAAAATTGGTTCCGTGGCTCCGGTACTGGTAAAGACGATATCCGATGCCGCTACCGTAGTCATCATCTCTTCTAAGCCATATAGTTGGATTGGTACGTTAGGAAATTCACAGGCCAACTCCTGGGCCCGTCTTTGGGAGCGATTGACGATCGCAATTTGCTGAGAACCCTTAGCCAGAAGGTGAGTAACTAATAATCGGGACATTTTCCCTGCCCCGATAATAGCGATTTTCTTGCCGCTGAGGTCTGCCACCTTAGCATGGGCTAACTCCACCGCCGCCGAACTGATCGATACGGCTCCCGTGCCGATGCTGGTTTCCGTGCGGACGCGCTTACCGGCAGTCATCGCTTGTTTAAACAGGCGATCGAGTAATTGGCTAATAGTATTGTACTTTTGAGCTAATTTATGGGTATTTTTAACTTGAGCGAGAATTTGCCCTTCCCCGAGGACAAGACTTTCTAAACCGGCCGACACCCGGAGCAGATGACGCACAGCATCCTGATGCAGTAGGGTAAACAGATAACGACGCAGGACATTAAGGGGAATATGTCCGATTTCAGCGAGAAACTGGGTAATTTCCACCACGCCCTTTTCCGTATCCGTAACCACGGCGTAGATTTCCAAACGGTTACAGGTACTGATAATCGCCACCTCTTGGATGTGGGGATAACCCTTGAGGTGGGTAAGAGCGGACTCGATTTTCGCTTCCGGGATACTCAATTTTTCACGAATTTCCACAGGGGCTGTCTTGTGACTCAAGCCCACTACAGCAATATTCATTTATGTTCTCCTACAAATGTTGCTCAGGCTACAAAAATTATTGATAAAGATCAGTGCGTTATGTCTCTAATTGTTGCAATTTAGTCCCAATCGGGATGCAAATAAAAGATGTTTGAAAAAAAACTTTATATATTTTTACCAATGGGGGCGAGGTGAGCCATACCCACCCCACCGCCTCAGAGAATTATCTCAGTTGAATGTATTTGGGTTGGTCGAACAGGTGAACGGTATCGACAAAGCGAGCGGTTTTCGATTGGGTGGAGATAACCAAGCTTTGGGTACGAGCGCCACCATGGAAGAAGCGTACCCCTTCCATCAGGGTGCCGGGGGTGATACCACAGGCGGCAAAGAGGACGGTTTCGCCACTGGCTAATTCTTCGCAACCGTAAACGCGATCGGGATTAGTGATGCCCATTTCTTGCAGACGAGCGAGATTACCCTCGCGGCTTTCGCCGATTAAACCGGTTTTGACCACTTCCGGATCATAGATTAATTGTCCCTGGAAGTGACCGCCTAGACAACGCATAGCCGCTGCCGAGATTACCCCTTCTGGAGCGGCACCGATACCCATGAGAGCATGAATATTAGTTCCCGAAAAAGCGCAGGAAATAGCGGCCGATACGTCACCATCGCTGATCAGACGAACTCTGGCCCCGGCGTTGCGGATTTCTTGGATTAATTCCTTGTGACGGGGACGATCCATCACCACTACCACCAGTTCTTCGATCGAACGATTGAGACAATCGGAAAGAACTTTCAGGTTTTCCGTCGCCGATTTATTAATATCCACATGACCTTTAGCTGCTGGGGGAGCGGCTAATTTTTTCATATAAAAGTCAGGAGCGGCGAATAATCCACCTTTTTCGGAGATCGCTAACACGGCCATAGAACCATTTTGACCGTAGGCAACTAAGTTAGTGCCTTCGCAGGGATCGACGGCGATATCGATTTCGACCAATTCGTCGGGATTACAATATTGTTTGGCATCAACTTGGGTACAGATACCCACTTCTTCGCCAATATAGAGCATGGGAGCCTCGTCTCTTTCCCCTTCTCCAATAACGATGCGACCGCGCATATGGATTTTATTCATCCGTTCGCGCATCGCTTCCACAGCGACGTGATCAGCGATATTTTTTTCGCCTTTACCCATCCACTTGGAGGAGGCAATGGCAGCCTGTTCGACCACTTCGATAATTTCTAACCCTAGCGTACTTTCCACTCGATGATCCTCCCTACAGCTGATCTATGATTTATCTAGTGAGTTTGTTTCCTTAACAGTCAAAAGTCTATCACCAGACGGGGATCATTCTTAAGTTTTTATGTAGATCATCTGGAGGAGAGCGGTATGGCTAGGGAGTTTTTGCCGGCACTGTCGCCTCCATCTCAGTTATGGAGAGCTTGATCGCTGATTGCGGCTGGCGATCGCAGAAAGGTATGTTCTTCCCCCTGTTGTGAATGCTAGACAAGGGCAGCTTTGTCGATACTAAACATCTGGTCAGGTTTTGCCGAGCAAAATTATCCACCCTATTCCGTTAATCCTTCAGTGTGTTTAACCGATGCTAGAATGCAGCAAGAGACTCGGTTATTCTAGACAAGCTAAAACCCACTTTTCTTGGCAATTGAGTTAAAACGTCATCGGGTAAGGTTTTAAACTGTTGCCTGATCTCAACAAGCAATTTAAATGCGCGGGCAGCTTAACTGCCATAAATCGGTTTGTTAACGAAGCCAATAAACTATAGCGGTAATAATACTCAGAATTACCACGGTCTTACGCAGATAACTAGGAGAGATAATTCTAGCTAGTTTTCCCCCCAATAAACCCCCAATTAAAGAGCCAATTGCTACCACTATCGCTGCCGACCAATATACGTGATTAGAAAAGAGAAAAAACCAAGATGCAGCCACATTAACCACCAAAGAAAGCAACTGTTTTAAAGCATTTAATCTCGTGAGATTATCCTTGAGAAATAAGCCCAAAATTGCCAACTTAATCACCCCTAAACCCGCTCCAAAATAACCACCATAAATTGAAGCGAGAGCGATGGGTAAAACCGACAAAATTTCTGGGATATGACCATTTTCGTCCCCCTGTCGCCGCTGCAACCAAGAGCGTAAAGTATCTTGAAAAGCCAATAAAGCCGCCGCTAAAAGAATCAAAAAAGGAATCAGGCGCTCAAATACTTTATCACTACTATTTAACAGCAAAATACCACCGATAATGCCGCCAATAACTGCCGATGGTAGTAATAACCAAATCCGTTTTTGTTGCCCGTGCAGGTCTTTTTTTTGGGCGAGGGTTGCCCCCAGATAACCGGGACATAAAGCGACGGTATTAGTCACATTTGCCATTACCGGTGGGATACCCACCGCCATCAGCGTCGGAAAAGTAATCAGACTACCGCCACCGGCAAGAGCGTTAATTAAGCCGGCAGCCACGGCAGCGATTGCTAGGAAGCCATACTGAGTAGGCGTGAGCATTTAGGCGTTAGGGATAGTAATTAGGGCTAAATCAATTTTTTCCTCGTCAACTTGCTTAATTTCGGCTCTAATTCCTGGTCCAAAGTATCTTTCGATTTTTTCTTGTTTTGCCAGCCACTTTTCTAGGGGTAAAAGGGGCGATTCAAATTCTAGGGTGAAACAATAGGCGGAATCAACAGCAGTTTCACGAATTGCCACTAAAGTGGGTCTTTCCTCGTCCGTGGGGCTTAATCCCAGCTTTTCTAGGGCTTCATCCAGATGCACTTCCTGTCCGTAGCGATAGCGGGTGACATCGTTGCGAAGTTTGGTTTGGGTGACAGTAGCCTGTTGTTGGCGCAATTGCAAGATTTCGGGGCTAGTGGGTTGACTGAAGGGTATAGGTTTGATTTCTGAAGCTTTTAGGGCTAAACCTCCCAATAATAACGGTAATCCGTAGAAAAACCCCGCTAAATTGACCGTGGCGTTACCTTGGGCATAACCGATAATCCCGATAACCGTTAAAATACTGCCTAAAATTAAGCCAAAGTATGATAGTCTAATTTTTCTGAGCATGAAATAATTTTTTTCTTGAGTACGCTAATCCTTTAGAGATTATACAACTCAAAAGAATCTTTTTTGCAGATGGGCAGTGGGGAGATTTTTCAGTTATTAGCTACTGAAGGCAATTAGTGTCTATTGCCGATGTACTCGCAATTTCTCAATTAACTGAGATAATTTCTGGTCAGAAGCGGCAGTAATAAAGTCTAATTTAAACTTTTGTCCCTGACTGAGATATTCTGCGTAACTAGACAGAAGAAAAGGACGAAACTTGTCATTATCAGCAATATAAACTTCAAAAAAAGCCACCAATAAAGCCCCCGCATAATCCTCGATTAAATTTTGATTGGGTAAAGTGATATCGACCACAGACTCTAGGGTTTTTTGCATTCCTGCATCCAATTCCGTAAAATTTACATGAGCTTGTCCCTCCACCATGGCCAGATATTTATCCGGCGTTTTTAACCAAGTAAAAGGAATGGCCTGTTCAAAAATCGGATTAGCTGCCGGGTCATAACTTCCAGAACCCAAGAGGACAGGAATCGAGATTTTACTTAAACCTTTTTCCCCAAAAATACTGCGGTTAACGGGATTAGCTGCAAAGACAGCCGCCACTCGTTCATCACGAAAATTATAGACCTGTCTAGGCAATTCCAGGGCGCGACATTCCAGTACAATGGCGATATTAATACCGGAGTAAGGAAGATTACAATCTTGGGCGAGATTATCAAAATCAATTTGTGCGCCGGCAACAGCTAGAGATGTATAACCTCCAAAGGAATGACCCGCTACTCCCACATTAGTGAGGTCAAGTTGACCTTGAAATTGACTAGGATTACGTCTTGCTAATTCATCGATGACAAAGCTAATATCTTTGGGTCGATTAATAAACTCATTGCCATCAAAAATATTGCGATAATATCCCCCTAACATTCCTTGTAGGTATTGGGTATCACTGCCGGGGTGTTGCGGTGCCGCTACTAAAAATCCGTAGGAAGCTAGATGTTCAATTGCTTGGGCATAATCTTCCGGCCGCGAGGCTAATCCGTGGGAAAAAATAATTACAGGTGTTTTGCCTTCTCGGAAAGTTTGCGGGATATAAACATTGACATATAAACTGCGATTGCGACTGCTATCTATTAGGTTCCAAACTTCTTTTTTTACCTGAAAGCTACCGCGCTGACGCAAATCGGGTAAACTGGCATAATTAATCGCTGGTTTAACGGCAGCGGCTTCCTCGGCTGTCCAGAGGCGCATATCTTTAATAAATATTTCCGCCACATAAACTGCATAATCGATGGTTTTAGCTAATCCGAGGATTTCTTCCCCCTGTAACTGTATATTATTGGGGAATTTTTTCAGGACATTTAAAAGGGTTAATCCTCCTGGATCGAAAGCGGCACTAACAATCGCACCCCGCAGGGCATATTTACCATTAATTCCCCCTTCAATGGTGATGCCTTTGCCCAAACGGGAGAGCATATCAGCACCCATCACACTATTAAAAAAACGAGATAGTAAAATAGGATCGATGTCAATCTTTGTTAATAAAGCCTCACGAAACTTCTCTCTTGCTTCGGGAGTTGTTCTGGCAAGAAATCTTTTTAAATTAGCATCAATTTTTCCTTCTTTAGCAAAATTTTCTAGGGATGCTACCGATACAGAAAAGACGAGGGGAGTATAGACAAATTCAATTTCTTCAGCGGCTTTTAGGGGTAAAGCGGTCATACCCACAGCGAAAAGACCTAGGAGGAAAGCTCGCAGCCGACGGGTGGAATTATTTCTGGGAAACCGATTTTGTAAACGCGGGATAATCATGAGATTTTTAGTTAGGGTAGATGACAACAATTAAAAGGTAAAAGTGGGACTACGAGTGATGTCCATAAGGCAAATTTAAGGCTAGGGCAAGCGATAAAGTGCCAAAGATTAATCTGGGAGATTTTGATTCTAGATTATTGAGTATTTCTGAGTATAACATCTAAGGTAGATATTATATTAAAGTTGTTTTTATGTCAAGATATAAGCCATTAATAAAAAACAATAAATACATAAATTTAATAAGTGAAAGTGATATATTTGGCGATGAAAATAATCAGATAGGGTTTTTGACTGGGATAAATTGCTAATTATTACGAATATGAATATCTTGTTGCGGGAAGGGAATCTCGATACCCTGTTGAGTAAACCGATCAAGAATAGCACAATTAATATCACTAATGACTCGCTTTTTCCTGTTAACATCATCCAACCAGAACTTTAATTCAAAGTTTAAACTAGAATGATCAAAATTAAGAAAAAAGGCTACTGGTTGCGGGTTTTTAAGTATGTGAGGATGTTGATCGGCAATGTCTAGCAATAAATTCATCACCTGTTGGGCGTTAGAATTATAACCAACTCCGATAACAATTGAACAATAAATCAAGTTATCACTACCCGTGTAGGTGGTGACATTCTCAGTAAAAAACTTTTGATTGGGAATAATTTTTTCGGAATTGTCTGTAAGAATTTGCACTGTTGTCGCTCGGATACCTAGCTTTTTTACCTGAGAAGTCTGTCCTTCAATATTAATTATATCACCAGGTTTGAGAACTTTTTCAAATAATAGTAAAATACCGCTAATGAAATTACTTACCACTTGCTGCATACCGAAACCAATACCCACCGATAAACCGCCAGTAATTGCCGCTATTGCTGTTGCATTAACTCCCACATAACCCAAGATGATAATAAAACCTAAGACAATGAAAAAATAACGTCCTAACAGTAAAGTTGCTTCAATTTCACCGCGACTCGCTTGCTGATTTAAATTAGTAATGCTCAGAATTATACTCTCTATAAAAATAACAATAATTACCAGAAAATAGGGAGCTATTATCAAAATAAATATGCTTCTCAATGTGATCGGACTATTGAATAAATTGAAGGGAGATACTTGGGCAATTTCTTGAATATTATTGTAAACACCAATAATATTTCTCAGGAGGAATAATACCAATAAAGGTGCTAAAAGCCGACCATGATAATATTTAATTGTATTGACGGAAAACCTAGCATATAATCCAGCTAATAAACCACGATAAATCAAATAAAAAAATATTAATTGTATGGATAAATTAATCATTCCTCTTGTCCAGTTTTGACTGAAAAAAATTAGATACTTTAAGTCAAGTAAAATTAGACTAATAACTGGAAAATTAAGAAACTGTATCAGGATAGCAAAATATTGACGGAGGGTTAAATTTTTATCACTATGGATAAAACTGGTGACGGGAGGAAATCTTTTGTCTAAGTAAGACCATAACCATTTTGATAATAACCAAGCAAGAATTAAAGACAGAAAAATGATCGCTAATTGACTTTGAACATTTCTGCGTCCTAAAAATAATAATTGGTTAGCAATTATTTCCGAAAGAGAGGGGATATTGTTGTTCATATTAATTTATTTTCCCGACTTCCTGATCGAGATCTGATTGAATATAAAGTGTCAGTTTTTGGGCTGCTGCTGAGGAAGATATTTCACCAGCGATTGCTCTTTCATACCAAAATTCTCCTTTTTCTAAAATTTTATTCAACTTTTCCCAATCATCCAGAGGAACTGCCACGGCATTTTGAGATTGTTGTAATAATACCGATTCAATCGGTAGTAAATTTCCTTCGATCTGCACCCGTCGATTAGTGGGAATAAAACTTTCTGTTTGGATGATTGCTTGCAATTGTTGTTCGGGATTAGAGAGAAATTTTCCTAAAGCTAATCCCAAACTATTTTCATTATCACTATTATTACGATTAAATACCATCACCCGTGTATAGAGAATTGGTGCTGCTTTACCTTGAGTGTCTTGGGGAAGTAAAGCAACTCTGAGATCATCTTTTAGGCTGTTTTTTAAATCGGCAATTTCAATAGAATTACACACATAATAGGTTAAGCGGCCTTTAGCAAAGGCATCATGGAGTAATTCCCGTTGACGATTGAGGATAAAATTAGGCTGTGACGAGGCAAATTTTAGCCATTCTAGCCATTTTGCCCAACCATCCAAGCGAGGTTGCAGCCGACCCTGATCATCCCACAAATAGCCGCCAAAAATTGCCATTCCCCAAAAAGTATCTTCAAAAGAGGACACCATCCCCACAGAATAACCTTTGCGCGCACGTTCCACTAATCCCTCTAAACTGGTAGGAGGTTGCTTCAGCACCGGATCGGGACTAACTTGTAATTTTTTTTGATTATAACACAGTACATTAGTACGAGAACCTAAAGGAATGCCATAGATTTTTCCTTGATAGCTAACTTGTTTCAGCGTCGGGGGATAATAAATAGATAAATCTAGATTTTTCTGGTCAATTTCCTTCAGTACTCCTTGGGATACTAATCTGGGTATATTTCTCGAAAAAATTAGAATAACACTCGCACCCAATCCGCTTTGAGATTGTTTAAAAAAACGTTCTGGTATCTCATCGATAGGAATAGCTTGTTCGAGAATTGTCACCTGGGGATTTAATTTTTCAAACTCTTGCAAACCCAAACCTAGTACTTCAGTTAAATTGCCCTCTTCTGGATACCAAACCAAGAGGGTTCCTTGCAGTTGCTCCGATGATTGAGTAGGAAGATCACTAAAACAGGCATAAAGAAAAATTGGCATCAAGATAAAAAGCAATAGGAGCGATATAATTCCCCTTATTTTTTTACTTCTCCAAGCAGTTTTAACTCTGAGCCTTAGAAATTGCATCGCTTGTGATCCTTCAAAAATCTTGCCATATATTCATAGTACATGAAAAGGTGAATAATATTATCGCGCCAATGGTAGGGGCGCACCGTGGTCAGTGAGTTTAGCGAGTTTCATAGTTTATTTTCTAACACTCTAATACCCAGTTTAAATGGGCAACAGCTTCAGGAAACTGTGCTTAGTATGAGTAAAATTCCTGTTATTAATAATTATGTCATGGCGAGGGTGTGACACCCGCCTTAACTTTACTGTATCAACCAAGACCCCACCGAAGCAATTTTTACTGTATGATTAGAGTTTAAAAGGCGAGGTACTTTATGAAACTATTTACAGCAATTATCGAAAGAGATCTAGAGACTAATCTCTATGTTGGTTATGTTCCTGGATTTGTGGGAGCGCATTCCCAAGGAGAAACCTTAGATGAGTTGCGAGAAAATTTACAAGAGGTGATTGAAATGTTATTAGAGGATGAAGATCTTTCTCTGGAAACTGAGTTTATTGGTACACAACAAATTGCCGTTGCTTAGTATGAGTAAAATTCCAGTCCTGAAAGCATCAGAGGTAATTCGCCTGTTGGAAAAGCGGGGATTTGTCCAAGTCCGTCAGCGTGGTTCCCACAAACAATTTCGCCATGAAGATGGTCGCAGTACGACGGTTCCCTTTCATAAAGGACGGGATATTTCACCGACTTTATTAAGGGTCATTGCTAGTGATATTGGGTTAACAGTAGAGCAATTATTACAAGGGATAGAGTAACAATGTAAACGCTTATCGCCTTCCTCTCAGTCAGAAACGATAACCCCGAAATAAATGATGAAAACGTCAGCCAAGAAGCAATTTTTGCTTTATTATAAGAGTAATACCCCAAACCCTTAGATGCGTAAGCCTTACGCCTAAAACTTACTAGCAAGGAGTTGTATCATGTAACTTTTGACGCTATTGGCTACAGGAGTCACGATTATTTTGGGGGGAGCATTGACCCGTGTGGGGGAGATTGTCTTAGATGGTTCGCTTGAAAAACTGAAAAATTTAATCGCAGCTAAGTCTCCTGATACTTTAAAAAAGTTGGAATCGGCTAATCAAAATCCTGCTTTGTTACCTGAAACCATTGAGGTAATGGCGACTTTACTGGAAGATACAGAAATACAAAAGGTTGCAGAACAAGCGGTTAAGGAAAATCAATCTAATCCTTACGTTATTAATCAGTTTCCTGCCTTAGAAAAAATTCTTAATTTTGCTAATCGGGATACTAATATTGGTAAACAAATTAATGATTTTTGACTACAGCCGCCTGTAGGGGAGCAAGTTAAACAAAACCCTGCTAACTTAGATACAACGAGTGAGAGTCCTAAGTCTATTTCGACTTCTCTTTCTAATCTTGATTACGCCATTGGAAGTCTATGTAAATTGAAATCAACTTTCCACCAACTTAGGGGAAAAGCACGTCAACAGGGGGACAAAGTTAATATAACATTTAAAGAATTAGCAGATGTTGAAAATTGGCCTCAACCGCGAGGAATTGATGCCTATCTAGAAGCTTTGCGAGATTCGGAAGAAGAAACATTTTTTCTGACTCATATTCCACTGGAGCAAGTCTTAGTTAAATCTTAGTTTTATCAAGAAACAATGAACGACAAACTTAAGCAAACTGCAATTAGGAGAAAATCACCCTAACACTGAAAAAGTAGGGGCGAAGCATTCGGGCAATAACCTATCGCTGAAACTGTAGATTTTCTATCCGAATGCTTCGCCTCTACAGGACGCGATCGCCGATCAAGATGCAAGGTTTTTGAGACACTAGCTTTAAAATCTTGCACCTGATTCGCCAAACAGGCCCCCAAACCCCTTACCTTGTACATATTTCACATTTATTCAGCAAAACCTAGTTAAATAATCTTTGCAGAAAAGTGCTTCGATCCCGCAGGAAAACCTGAGCGCAATTGCGCCCCGGCATTCCCGAAATTGAGCCGCCGGGGTGAGTTCCTGCCCCAGTTAAATAAAGGTTTTTAATTGGGGTTTTGTAGTTAGCTATTTCCGGCAAAGGACGCAGGAAAATCATCTGATCTAAGGTCATATCAAGATGATAGTAATTACCTTTATAGGAACCCAAACGATTAGCTAATTCGGCCGGACTTTCCACCCGACGGGCAATAATGGCGGATTTGAGATTTGGGGCATAATCGGCCAGTTTATCAAGAACTCGATCGGCCACGCGATTTTTTAATTCTTCCGTCCATCCCGTGCCGTTTAATCCTGTTCCCTCGGCCCCGGCAATCTGATAGGGGGCAAAAAATTCGATCCAGAGGGTATGCTTACCTTGGGGAGCCATGGAGGGATCGAGAATAGTGGGTACATCTAGGTACATCGAGGGATTTTCGTCGGGAATCTGCCCCAAAATCGTTAAAGCGTGGGCCTGTTCAACGTGACGCACGGAATCGGCGATGAGAATCGTTCCCTGTAAATACTCCTCTTTGTGATCGTAAGCCTCGAACCTTGGTGCTTCGGCGAGGGCGCAATCAATTTTAAGAATTGTTTCATTGTTATTGACAATTCGCCGTTCTACCCTTTCTCGCAATTCTGGATCGGCGGCATCCACATCGGCGGGAGCGACTAACTGTAAAAAAACTCGTCTAGCGTCAATATTAGAGATAACACCCGCTTTGGCCAGATATTCCTGCCCAGAGTCCACCCTAACCCCGATCGCTTCTCCTTCCTCGATTAGAATCTGTTTAACTTTCTGCTCGGTTAAAATTACCCCACCGAGACTAACAACACATTTCACCAGAGCCTCGGTTAGTGCGCCTGTACCACCACGAGGGCGAGCCACCCCGGGGGAATGACGCATCGCCATCATCATCATCCCGGAGGTAATACCTTTTTGGGAGGGAGGAGCGCCAATTTCCGCCGCTAGACGAGCCAGGGGTGCTTTGACAAATTCGCTCTCAAACCACTCATTGAGGACATCTTCGGGGGAAGTAATCATCGTGCGGATGAAGTCGAGCAGTTTCTTTTTCGAGCCGATCGCTTTCCAGACACTAGCTAAGGCACTAGAGTTATAATTGCGGGCGATTCTGAGCAAATCTTGGGGCGGAGCGTTAAACCAAGGCCCGATCGCATTCATCAACTGCGCCCAATAGTCGATAAACTGAAGGTAGCGATCGGCATCTCGCGGACAAAACTGGGCAATTGCGGCGTGAGTTTTTTCCAGAGAGCGATAGGAAAGAAAATATTGGCCAGAGGGATGGGGACAGAAAACGGTAGGATCGAAGAATAAATACTCTAATCCGTGGCGTTTTAGCTCTAATTCCTCAATTACTGGTCCTAAAAAGATAAATTCGTGATCGATCGCACAGAGATTAAACTTAAAATCGGGGGCCAGATCTGGGATAACCGCTTCTGTGGTAGCCGCTCCTCCTGGTACGCTACGCTGTTCCAGAAGGAGGACGCGATAACCAGCTTTGAGGAGATAGGCGGCACAAACTAAACCATTATGCCCCGCACCGATGAGGATGACATCGTAACTTTCCATGCAGTTTCAAAAATTCCTATTTTTAATTTTGCGCTTTTCTTGACCCTAATATGTTAAAAATAGTTAAAGATTCGCTGCTATCAGCAGATTTCAGCGAGCAGTTATGAGTGAGCGGGTAGAAAACCTTTAATTTTTCCTTTTTTTTTATGAGTTCTGCAATTAAAGTTATTCAACCATCGGGTATTTTAGATGCCAACCAAGCTGGCCAATTTCGCCAAGAAATTGCCGAAGCCGTGCAGGGAGGTTCAGAGGTTATTATCGTTGATTTCCAGAATGTAACCTTTATGGATAGTTCTGGTTTAGGGGCGCTAGTTTTATCCTTAAAAACTGTGCGTTCTGCGGGGGGTAAACTATTGATATGCTCGATTAATGAGCAGATAAAAATGTTATTTGAATTGACTGATATGGATCGAGTTTTTGAAATTTTTAATAACCGAGAAGAATTAGAACAAAAAATTTTAGGAAGTTAAGTCAGCGAAAATCCACCTGCATAATCGAAAGATCATCCCTAAAATTGCCATCAAATTGTAAAGCTTGAATTTTTTCAATAAAATTATCGAGATTTTTAGCATAATTACCGTGATAATTTCGCAAAGATTGAATAAAGTTCTCCAGTCCCCACATCCTACCATCAACACAATCGATCTCGTAAATTCCATCACTAAAAAGATAAAGGCTACTGGGTAAATTCAGGCATTTAACCTGATTAATATATTCCGCTTCCGGAAACATTCCGATGGGAAACCCGGGGGCTTTCAGTCTGGTTTCAATCATCTGGCCAAAAGGTTTGTGCGTCAGGAGAACTGCCGGGGGATGACCAGCGCTGGCATAGGTTAACTGTTGTTGTTTCCGATCATAAATTCCGTACCAAATAGTAAAATATTTATCATTCTTAGAACTGATTTGATAAACTTGATTTAACCCATGTAAAACCTGATTAGGTTGATAGTAATTCACCTGACTTAAACCACGAGAACGGAGTAAATTAATCACCGAAAGGGAAGGTAAAGCCGCTCGCAAACCATGGCCAGCCACATCTAAAAGATATAACATCAAATGATCCTTATCTAACCAATAATAATCAAAGCCATCGCCCCCCAATCGACGAGAAGGAAGAAAGCGAAAATCGATAGCAAGTTTTCGAGAAATAAAAGGTTCTGGTAACAGCGATCGCACATAATCCGCCGCCTCCGCTAACTCCATTTCTAGTAATTGTTTTTGCGCTTGCAGATCATGACTTAATTGATGCAAACGAATTCCCGCTCGCACACGCGCTTTTAACTCATTAATTTCGATCGGTTTGCATAAAAAATCATCGGCCCCTGCATCCAATCCCTTCACCCGATCCTCCACCGATCCCAAAGAAGTTAAGAGGATAAAAAAAGTCGTTGACAATTGGGGATTAAGCTTAATTTGCCGGCAAACTTCCAACCCATCGATCCCCGGCATCATCCAATCACAAATAATCATCGCTGGTTTTAGTTGCCCCGCTTGCTTTAATCCTTCTTCCCCATCACTGGCAACAAAAACCTCGTATTCCTTCTGCAAAGCTCGTCTTAGGAACGTTTGAATTACTCCATCATCATCAATTACTAGAATTCGTACCATCTTTTTTATGACTTGACTATCTCAATCTTACTGCTTACCCCCGACCCCCTAACAGATGACTTTGCTTATACCTCAAGAGAAGATTAAATCCAGAATCGAGCTAACACATCAGTCATAGTTTGGGAAAAATGGTATAACTTCTAGCGTAAGGCATTGCAGAGGTAAGCCGGGGGTGAAGATTTCTTTTCAGGTAGATAGCGATCTAAAGTCCTTAGATACCGTTTTAAAATATTTTGAGCAACTTGAACGGGCGGGCATTCCCCAAAAAGCCTGGCTCCAGTGTCAGCTTGCTCTTGCCGAAGGTTTTACCAATGCAGTCCGTCACGCTCACCGACACCTACCCCCCGAAATTCCGATCGAGATCGAGATTGAGATTACCCCTCACCAGATGGAAATTCGCATCTGGGATCGGGGTTCCGTCTTCGATTTAGAGGACTTTATCGAGAAAAACGCCTATCATGACTATAGTTTCTCTGGTCATGGGCAAGGACTGCCGATCCTCCAAAAAATCGCCGATCAACTCAGTTATACTCGCAGCGAAGATCAGCGCAACTGTCTGTTAATTATTAAACAATTTTCCCGCCATGAATCCGATCGCGCCCCTCGTTTCTCCTAGTTGGTTAGTTAACAATCTCGATCGCCCCGATCTGATGGTTATTGACTGTCGTTTTCAATTAAATGATCCCGATCTCGGTTATCAACAGTATTTAGCCAATCACATGGAAAATGCCTTCTATTTACACCTCGATCGCGATTTATCGGCTCCCGTTGCCCGTCATGGCGGCCGTCATCCTTTGCCGAATCCGCCGACGATCGCCGCTAAATTAAGCTCGTTAGGGGTGATTTCCGGCCAAACTCATGTCATCGCCTACGATGCCTCCCGTTTTGCCTTTGCCAGTCGTCTCTGGTGGTTATTACGTTATCTGGGCCATGAACGAGTCAGCATTCTCGATGGTGGTTGGCAAAATTGGTTAAATGCGGGTTATCCCGTCTCCAATCAGATACCTGTGCCGAAAACCGGCGCTTTTCTCCCCCAAGTTCAAGAGGATTGGGTAGTCACGATCGAGGAGGTAAAAAGGCAAAAAGAGCAAGCGGGAGTGGTGTTAATTGATGCCAGGGAAAGCGATCGCTATCGGGGCGAAAGGGAACCGATCGATCCGATCGCCGGCCACATCGAGGGGGCGCTTAATTATCCCTGGTTGGAAGTCACCGATAGTCAGGGTTTTTCTCAACCCCTGGCCCAGCAAAAACAACGTTGGCAAGAGCGGCAAAGCGATCGAGAAATTATCCTCTACTGTGGTTCGGGAGTGACAGCCTGTGTTAATATCTTTTCCCTGACCCTAGCCGGATACGAGAATGTTAAGCTATATTCTGGAGGTTGGAGTGATTGGTGTTCCTACCTGATCTAACCAGCCTTGTTGATACCCATCTATCGAGAAAGATTATCAAAATGACCTAATTACTGTACAATCTCTCTATTATCACTTTTAATTATTCCCAAACTATTATCTAGTTTGTCTCCCAGACAAAAAAGCTAATTTTTATTTTAGTTGCTATCTTTTTGCTCTCAAATCACCGCTATTCCTCAAAGAATAGTCGTTTTCCCCCGTAAAATTACTAAAAGGTAATTTTATAGTTAAACTCTATAAAAAATTAGGTATGTATTTTGTATGACAGAAGCCGGTCTTTGTCATTGTAATGGTGGCGGCCGTCCGAAAGATCGCCTTTCGATTTTTGTGGATGGCAATAATATGTTTTATGCTCAACAAAAAAATGGTTGGTTTTTTGACCCGCGCAAGGTGTTAAATTACTTCACCAACGACCCGAATATTATGTTAATTAATGCCTTTTGGTACACGGGTTTAAAAGATTCCCAAGATCAAAGAGGTTTTCGCGATGCTTTAATTAGTTTGGGTTATACAGTGAGAACAAAAATTTTGAAAGAATATTATGATGATAGTTCCGGTCGTTTTTCCCAGAAAGCTAATTTAGATATCGAAATTGTCGTCGATATGTTTAATACTGTCGATCAATACGATCGAGTGATTTTATTTAGCGGTGATGGCGATTTTGAACGAGCGATCGAACTATTGCGCTCTAAAAATACTCATATTACCGTAGTTTCTACGGAAGGGATGATCGCTAGGGAATTACGCAACGCCACCGATCGCTATATTGACCTGAATGATATTCGCAAAGATATCGAAAAAAGTGATTATTAACCGACCGTTGTGTCTTTAAACCGGCTATTTATCGCCTTTTTCCTTATTGGTAGTCCTCACCCCCATCCTTCTCCCAGAAGGGGATAGGTGAGGCAATTAACCATCTCTTGTTTATTTTTCCTTGAGTCGAAATAGTAAAAACTGATTGACCTGATTCGGATTAAAATTATCATCACTGACTAAAATCAAAGAGCGACTACCATCAGCTAATCTTGGACCGAGGGTCATTCCTTCCAAATTATCTAAATCAATCCCCAAAGTCCCTAAATCTAGTAATAATTTTTTCCGCAAGGGTTGCACCTGTAAAGCTTCTAATTCTCCCGGTATCCGAGCAATTTTCGAGGTATCGGTGGCACTCCCATTAACTACCTGAAAGAGTTTCGCTCCAAAACCTTCTAAACCAAAAGTTCGCTCTAAACTGAGAAAATAACCCTCTTTTTCTAAAGCTAATAATTCCGTTAAACCGTAGTATCTCGCACCACTGGGTGGCTCATCTAACACATACAATTGTTCTGATACTAACACAGGCGCACCAATCGGATCAATAACATAATGAAGAAGTCGCACTCTGAGATTTTCTGCTCTTTTTCCCGTGGGACTATCTTGAATTAAAGCGTTTTCTGTGGCAGTAAACAAACGAAAAGGATCGTCTTTGAGGGTGCTGGTAATCCCTAAAGTTAAGGATTCAAAACCTAAATTATCCTCGATTCCTTTTTGATTGCTATCATCCGGTAAAAAGCGATTAGGAATTAACAAAGACTCTTTTAATTGTCCCTGCAAATCAAATTCAGCAATAAAAGGAGCAATTCCCTCTTTAACCGCACCTTCACTGGAAATAAACAAAGTTTGTCGGGGCGAAAAAGCGATACCTTCTGGGTCGATCGATCCCTTTTTAAAAGTTTCTCCCTTGCCATCTTTTAGAAACGTGACTGCCTCTAAATTCACTTTTTCGATTTTTTCATCATTTATCTGCAAACTAGCCCGATAAAAGCGGGCCGGAGCTTTTTGAGAACGATCATCACTGAGGAGATAAAAGCGGTTATTGGTGCGATCATAGGTAATTGCCGATAATCCCCCCACCCTTGTCTCTTGATAATCCGCTTGTGGTAATTGATATTCTCCCAAAAACTCGACCGAGAGGGGTAGAAACATTCGTTGTTCTGCCAAAACTTGCGGGGAGACACCACAGGCAGCCAGACTAAAGGTTACAATCAAACTAGCAATTAAACCCAAAATTGGCAAACGGCAATTTTCGGCAGTCAGTCTCTTATAGAATCGATCGATCACAAAATATAACCCTCTACTACGCTCCTATCAATCTATTATGCTACGTTTTTCTCTCGGTTTATGGCTCTGTTTGATCGGTACTTCCCTTCCTCTCCTAGCACAAACAGAAACCCCTGCACCCAATCCCCTCGAAACTCCCCTACAAAGTCCTTTATTACCCGCAATCGATCGCCCTTTAACTCCCTTGGAGCGTAGTCAACTGTTATTATACATCGATCAACGCGATGCTGAAGCTCAAGCTAAATACGATGCGGGATTAAATGAGGAAGCTTTTCCTATTTGGTATGAAGTGATTAAATTAAATCGTTATTTAGGGGCAAAAGAAGAAGTCAAATCTTTGGGAAAAGTGGGGTTAGCAGCTTGGAATCGAGATCGAACCGAGGATGTTAAATTAATTACTGCTCGTTTAAAATCTCTGCAACAAACCGCAGAAACTAACCAGACAATGGACGGGGAACTATTAGCATTACTAGGTACATCCTATCAACAGGTACGAGCTTTTAATGAGGCGATAATCATCTATGATAAAATCCTAGCTAATGCCAGACAATCTGGCGATAATCTGGCAGTAGAAGCAAACTTAAATCAACTTGGTCAAATTCATTTATCCCGTTTTGATTATCAAAAATCCGCTCCAGTTTACGAAGAATTATTAACTATTTCTAAGGCGCAGAATAATTCTTTAACTCAAGGGATATATCTGCAAAGATTAGCAGAAATTTATGGAGAATCTCTGCAACAAGCTAACGCAGTAAAAATTAAAGAAGAAATAGCTGAAACCCAGATCAGAAATCAGCAAATACAGTTAATTCCCGCTCTAAAAATTCAAATTGGTTTAGATTATCAAGCTTTAAAAGACGCAAATAAAGCCAGCCAAAACTTTCAAGAAGCCTATTCTCTCGCTTTTGCTTTACAACAGTACGGCACCGCAGGAGAAGCTTTAAGTAAGTTAGCCGAACTTTATAAAAGTTATCAACAGGTAGATTATGCTTTACAAATCTATCAAGAATTAATTAAAGTCCATGAATTGGGTTATAATTACTACGGTTTAATGAACACCTACGATCAAATCGGTCAAATTTATCTAGAGAGAAAAAATTATCCCCAAGCTTTGCTCGCTTTCCAAAAAGGTGCGGAATTAGCCCAAGCTATCCGTTATCGTGAACAATATTTTCAAACCAAAATCACCCAAGTTAATCAAGCAATAAATAATCCTGAATAGTTTTGTGGTACTTCTAAATATACTGGACTGCCTAATATTTCTGTCTGATTGATTCTGTCCAAGATTTGATGGCAATTCGGCTATTCAATTGTTTCATTTTAAAGAGCGAGCTTTAGGAAAATTATCTGACCAATTTTTTGATAATTGACCACTGTTACATTTGGTAAATCGAGGAGTTGATCAAAATTTATCCCCATAAACTACCTCCTGTTCTGTGTTACCATTATACCATGCTCACACAGAACCTAGAAGAGCCAAAAACTTTTCCAAGAGATTCCCCCTGACCAAAGAAAAACCTTTACTTGTGACAAGGTAAAATAATTTTGTGGACATCAAGAGTTGAGTCAGAAACTAGAAGTAGATTTTTATTTTGCTACTCCTTACCATTCTTGGGAGAGGGGATTAAACGAGCATACCAATGGACTATTGAGACAATTTTTTTCCCAAGGGAACGAATTTGAAAATCCCTAAGCCAGAGGAGGTAGAAAGAGCCGTAAACTTAATTAACAATCGTCCTCGAAAATGTCTTGACTATCGTACCCCGAATGAGGTATTCTATAAAGGTAGATTAGACAGTGATGCAATTCAAGTCTGAATTGGTCAATTTTTTGCCAAATATAATCTTTTCAAGTTAGGAAATTTGAAAAGATTTGATGCCTTTTCACAACTCATTTAGGTTTGCTATATT
Source organism: Microcystis sp. M144S2 (assembly GCF_020246065.1). Classification (NCBI taxonomy): domain Bacteria; kingdom Bacillati; phylum Cyanobacteriota; class Cyanophyceae; order Chroococcales; family Microcystaceae; genus Microcystis; species Microcystis sp. M144S2. The sequence goes on along the minus strand of NZ_JADBTR010000140.1, from coordinate 16,122 downwards.
ATGACAAAAAATGCTAGTTTTTCTGATAATTACCAGTAGTTTTTGCTGAAATCATCACAAATTACTGGCAAGTTTAATTATTAAAAGAGGGTGAGCGCCCATGGTCAAATCCGAAACCTAGCTGCTAAGAACCGAAAAAGTTGAGTTAGTATGAGGGGATATTACCCTCTGAGGAGTTGCACTAATTATATGGACATCAAATTAATCTTGTTGGCATTGACGGCTGTATTCACCGTCTCTTGTCTCTTTTTCGGCACCCGCAACGGTTTTTATGATAGCGATAACTACGATGGCAACGGTTCCGCTCACTAACCAGTCATCATAATCAGGGTTGCCATGGTTCAACGCTCTACTGCTGTCTGGGGGTCGAAATCCCTTTTATCCTGTTTACCTTTTGGTGTCGGTCACACATCGGAAGGGGTTTGTCTCCTCCTGAAAATCGGGCCCTATCGCATACTTTTAGATTGCGGTTTGGCCGATCTGCAACCCCTCACCCAAAACAAAAAACCACCCGTAGATCTGGTGTTCTGTAGTCATGCCCACAGCGATCACATCCGTGGGTTAATGACTCTCCATCAGACCTATCCCCAATTGCCAGTTTATGCCAGTGAGGTGACAGTACAACTGCTGCCCCTACAATGGCCGGATTCTGCCGAGGAAATCGGCAGTTTCTGTCAGGGTTGGCCATGGCGATCACCGATCACTCTCTTTGATGATCTCACCGTCGAGATTTTTCCAGCCGGCCACCTACCCGGGGCTGCCGTGGTCCTATTCACCTACAAAACCCCCAAACGCACCTATAAAGTCCTCTATACCGGCGATTTTTCCCTGTCTAATTTTCAACTGGTGGAAGGATTATCGATCGATCTGCTGCGGGGAGTATCCCCCGATGTGCTGATTATTGAAGGCAGTTACGGCACAGAACGCCATCCCCACCGACGACAGCAGGAAAAACAGTTGATGAATCGCATCTATCATGCGATCGCTGAGGGACAAAATGTTTTACTACCCGTCCCCGCTTTGGGATTGGGTCAAGAAATTTTAAAATTACTGCGATCGCATCATCAATTCACGGGTCGCGATATTGATATCTGGGTTGGGGGCAAGATCGCTAAAGCTTGCGATGCCTACCTGGAAATTTTACCACAATTTCCCGCATCTGTCCAGAATTTTGCCAAACATCAGCCCTTATTTTGGGATGAGCGCATCTGTCCCCGGTTGCGAAGGTTGCCAGAAAAACCGACACCTCTAGGGGGAACCACTCCGATCATTTTACTAATCGATCGCCTAGAGGAGGTGAGTAAATATCTGCAAGGGGATAAACCTTGGTTAATGTTAGTTCCCCAACACCTGCACGATATCAACCCGGAGAATCCCCGATTAAAAGCGGCACAGCGTTCGCGATTAATTAGCCAAGAAACCTATCTACTGGCTGAACATAGCGATAGTCGCAACACCACCCAACTAATCCATAACCTGCGACCGCAGCATATCATGTTCGTCCATGGCTCCCCCCTATATCTAGCGGATTTGACCAGTTTAGAAGAATTACAAAGCCGTTATCAACTCCATTCCCCGGCCGTGGGAACCCTGGTGGAATTGCCTATTGGCGATCGCTTTATGCAACCGACACCCCCGGCCCCCAGTCACTATGAGGGAGAATTAAATGAATCGGATTCGATCGTCACTATCACCTTACCAGAGTCGATCACCCGGGATCCCCGGTGGAGTAATTTCGCCGATACGGGACTGGTAGAAGCACGCTGGCAAGGGGAAGAATTATTATTGCGGGGAGTCTCCCAACGGGAATTATTAAGCGAGAGTCCTAATCGCATCACCAAAGCTTTAGAGGAGATGGATTGCTGTCGTGTCTGTGTCCACTACAAAAGTCAGCGCTGTTGGAATCCCGCTTCTCCCCTCTACGGTTTTAAAGTGGTTGCCGAAGGCTATTGTCCCGTTTTTGAAGCCAATATATAATTAGGATCTGCTGAAAAAGTTGGTAGCTGGGGTTAGGAGTCGGTCTTTAGGAGTCACTATTCTGGGACTTCCTCCCTACAGAAATACTAAAAAATTAACAAAACCCTTAGATTTTAACTAAGAGGATGTTTGTAAAGGGTCACAGGTAGCCTAGTTGTCTAGGCAAGCCGCCTCAACATGAGTCGAATCATGCCGAGATAAATAAACGCCTCGAACTGTTCAACGTAGCTCAGGGAAAGAGTTTCGGGTCAATCCTCGTAGTCTTTGCTTAATCGTCGCCAATAGACCTCTTGCATAATTTTTTTATGGTAAAACAGACGGTTTGGTTTTTTTATTGATTTTTAGATAGAAGTCAAAAAAAGAATATAGTCATTTCAGATAAGTCTGATACAATCTAGACCAACAAAATCCTTATGAACTCTGGGATTGATATTCTCAATCTTAATTGAAATGACTATAGAACATATCTTCACATTTCTTAAAAGTTGCCAAACATTAATCCAGTGAAGGAGAATTGTAATTAATCAGGAGAATTTATTCTCAATTATAAAAATTAAGATAGTTTGTGCCGCTCAAATAAAGAGGTTTTGATAACCAAATTAAAGCATATCTAAAGAGTTTTGAGTTAAAAGTAAAACTTCAAGTTTTTATTTAAAACAAACGTACTGTTTAACTAATTTTTTGGGGAAAATTAGTTAAACCACCACTATAACATATAATTAATTTACAATAATTCTACTGATAACTGATAACTGATAACTGATTAAAGCCCACCCTAAAATACCATCTAAGCGATTAAAGATTTAACTTTACTAATGATACCAACTGGGTCAATACCTTGGTGGGGGAATTGTTCCCATAAACCGCCACAACCTTCATGGTGAGTACCAATGTAGGCGTATTTAGGAGTTAAACCGCGTTCGAGTAACCAAGAACCATAACGGCTACCTAAACCCGTGCGACGGTTAAATGCTTCTACCACTAAAACAAAGGGAGAATTACCAACTTTAGCGATAATTTCTTCATCCACTACATTGAGAGTAGATTTATTAATTAAACCCACGTCGATCCCCTCTTGTTTTAAGCGTTCCACTGCATCTAAAGCGCGGTATAAACCATCGCCAAAGCTGATGATATAACCGGCAGTACCTTCCCGAATTACTTCATCTTTTCCGGGGACAAAGGTGTAACCATCGCCAAAGAAATTATGGCCGTTAGTATCAAGAATATTGGGAGTTTTAGAACGAGTCGAGAAGATAAAACGTAAACCGGGTTGATGGAAAGTTGCCTCGACACAAGCGGTCATTTGTGCGGCATCGGCTGGGAAATAAAGACGGGTTTCGTAACCGTCATCTAGTCCATTATCGGCAAAGAAATTATTCAAACCAAAGTGACAGGTATTATCCGCCATGTCATCGATACCAGAATGGGAAAAATGACATAAAAGATTAGAATAATTCAAGCGGGCCATGGTAATTTCAGAAATACACATTTCTAGAAAAGCGGCAAAGGTGGCGAAAATTCCCTGTTTACCTTTTTCCATACCAAAACCAGCGGCTGCCGAAAGATTGCCCCGTTCCATAATACCGGAAGGAATAAACACTTCGGGATGTTTATCGTGGATAATTTTCAGACCGCAGGAACCCTCTAAATCGCTATCTACTACTAATACCTTAGCCTTGCGTTCTTCCTCGCTCATTTTGCCTAAAAGACTGACCACCGCTTCACCGAAAACGTTGCGGTTAGAACCCCATTTATCCCCAGAACCGAGGAATTTATAGTCATTAGAAGGCTTCTTAATACTGTTGAGATATTCCACGGCGGCACTGTGTCCTTTTGCCTCTAAATATTTCAAAGCCAAGGGTACAGAAATCACATCATGACCGTGGTTAGACCCTTCTAAACCTTCAATCCCCGGACACATGGGACGTTTATTAATAATCGCAATCGGGCCGGGAGTATTAATTGCTTCACAGATATTGCGATACAAACTATCGATATCTTCCCCATCTCCCACTAACACTTTTACGCCATGGCCGGCGAGAGTTTTAGCCACATCATAACCGGGTAAATATTTGGAAGGATTACCGGCAATGGTAACATCATTATCATCAATAATCAGCTTAACATTGATGTGTTGAGCCACGGCTAAACGGGCAGCTTCTGCGTCATTGCCTTCCTGTTGAGAACCATCGGAACCTAAACAAAAAACGGTTTTTCCGGGGTTAGCTAAAGCGACACCGTTAACGTAGGGCCACATATGTCCTAAACGGCCAGAACTAAATTTGACGCCGGGGGTTAATCCTAATTCCGGGTGTCCGGGGAGTTTAGAATTAGCCTCGCGGTAGTGCATTAATTGTTCTGGGGGTAAAGAACCTTCTAACGCGGACATGAGATATTGAGTACCGACGCGGTGTCCCGCTTCATCGAAGAAAATTGGTACAAATTGACTAGGTTGACTGCGGAAAAGAGCATCGAGAATCACCACTTCCGGGACGGTATCGTAGGGGCCGCCGGTGTGACCACCCACACCCCGGGCCGCACCCGTGGCAGTGAAAAAGATGATAGCATCGCGACAGAGTTGGATATTGGCTTTTAGGGCGCTTCTTTGGTCGTCGGTGAGGGTGGGTTTACTGGGGTCGAGACTGATGGGTTTATAGGCGCTCAAATCGATGGGAAAGGCTGTCATTGTCTATTTTCCTTAATGTAGAGAAATAACTATAGTCAGGGAAATCATAGCCTAGAATGTCACCCGATCGATTGATTGAATAATTTCTTATCATTGGTGTAGTCCCTAATACAAAAGTTTTACTCTTGCTGGGATAGTGTCCACGGTCCGGGACAGGGGAAATCTTAAAAAAGATACGGGAAAAAAAGCTGTTCTTGAGGGCAATAGTCCAGAATGGCAGGTAAGACCGAGTAAAAAGGGGAAAGGGGAAAGGAAAAAGTAAAAAGGATAACCTTTGACTGGATAGCGTTTCTTAGACGGATGAAGTATGACCTGATTCTCGGTTACTCTTACTGCAATCTCTAGCCCAAAAATCAGCCCATAATTAACAAAAACTAGATTTTTTAAGGTAAAAACTATGTGTTTAGGCATACCGGGACAAATTACGGCAATTATTGATGAAAACCATAATCTCGCTCTCGTCGATGTGGGGGGGGTCAAAAGAGAAGTAAATATTACTTGCATTGTTGATGAAGACCATCCCACTAATACTTGTGTAGGGGATTGGGTATTAGTTCATGTGGGTTTTGCCATGAATCGAATTGATGAAGATGAGGCGCAAGAAACATTAAATTTATTAACACAATTATTGGAATTAGAGTAAGAATTTAATTATAATTAATGTTCTTACAGTATTCACACATAAATTGATTTTGTTGTCTATCTTAGGAAATATAAATCACGGCAATTATTACCGACGACCGACAGCTAAAAATTATAATTAAAGGAGATAAACAATGAAATACGTTGATGAATTTCGTGATCCAGTTAAAGCGGCAGGATTAATTCAACAAATAGAACAATTATCGATAAGAATCTCTGAAAAGCGGGAAAAAGTTACTAAAATTATGGAGGTTTGTGGAGGTCATACCCACTCAATTTTTAAATACGGTATCGAGGCAATACTTCCCGAAACTATCGAATTAATTCATGGTCCCGGATGTCCCGTTTGTGTGATGCCGCGAGGTCGTTTAGATGATGCCATTTTTCTCGCACAACAACCGAACGTAATTCTGACAACTTTTGGCGATACTATGCGTGTCCCTGGTTCCCATTTGAGTCTGCTGCAAGCGCGAGCAAAAGGTGATGATATTCGCATGGTTTATTCTCCTCGCGATGCCTTAAAAATTGCCAGAGAAAATCTCGATAAAGAAGTAATATTTTTAGCCTTAGGTTTTGAAACAACCGTTCCTAGCACAGCTTTAACCGTTTTAGAAGCGCAAAGAGATGGCATCACTAATTTTAGTTTATTTTCTAATCATGTGGTGATTATTCCCGCTCTGAAAGCTTTGTTAGATAACCCAGATTTACAGTTAGACGGTTTTGTTGGGCCCGGTCATGTTAGCATGGTAATTGGCACAGAACCCTATCAAGTTATTGCCCAAGAATATCATAAACCTGTGGTAGTTTCTGGGTTTGAACCTTTGGATATTCTCCAATCAATTTGGATGGTATTAAAACAATTAGATGAGCAGAGATGTGAGATCGAAAATCAGTACGATCGAGTGGTACAAAATCAAGGAAATAGAGTCGCTTTATCGGCAATCAAGCAAGTTTTTGAACTGCGGGATCAGTTTGAATGGCGAGGTTTAGGAGAAATTGCTCAAGGAGGGTTAAAACTGCGAGATGAGTACAGTAATTTTGATGCGGAGAAAAAATTTACCCTACCCAATCAGCGTGTTAAAGATCACAAAGCTTGTCAGTGTGGCGAAATTCTTAAAGGTGTTTTAAAACCCTGGGAATGTAAAGTATTTGGGACTGCTTGTACTCCCGAACATCCCATCGGCACTTGTATGGTTTCTAGTGAAGGTGCTTGTGCCGCTTATTATAAGTATGGTAGAAATCAGTAAATTTTTTTTACTGATTAGGGTAGGTTCCTTTCTGGTGAGAAAACGCTAGAATTCTCACCAGAAAAAATTAACAGTCTCTCGGTGATAAAAAAAAATGAAGATCAAAAATAATCTGGGTTTATTTGGCTTAACTACCTCTCTACTGCTAATTATCGCTTCCGAAATCGTTCTTGCTTCCCAAGAACAAACCCTAGAACTGCAACCAAGTCAACCCCCCAGCTCCGATTTTTTCAAACCCGTCACCAATCTAATTAAAGATTTAAACCATCAGGGAGTAACTATCACCGATCCCAATGATCCCATGGCGGTGCGCTACCGAGTCAATACCCCCTGTCGCGGTTGTTCGGTTTATCTAGGCACGGGAGTTGCCAATCCTCGCACCCAGACTAATAATAATGGCATGGGAATCAATTTTGGTCTTGGTTTCACCATGCCCTTTTCACCCTAAATGCCGATGACATATTTACGCCATTCGTGATTGTGATTCCCCCTAGTGTGCTTTAATAGCTCAAAGTGGAGACTGCTGTAGGGACGACGCGGCTGGGCGTGCAGGGACATATTGGCCTCTTTTGGTGTACGATTGCCCTTATGCACATTACAACGCACACAAGCCGCCACTAAATTCTCCCAGGTATCACCCCCTCCGCGAGAACGGGGAATCACATGATCGATGGTTAATTGTTCACCTCGGTAGAGACAGTATTGACAGGTGTGATGATCTCGTTCGAGAATATTACGACGGGTTAAAGGAATTTCCTTGTAGGGAACACGGACGTATTGCCTCAGACGGATAACAGAAGGTAGGGGTAAGTCACGACAAACCACTTTTCCGTTATGTTCTAGGGATTCAGCTTTTCCTTTCAACAATAAAACGATCGCGCGCCGCCAACTGGTGATATTTAGCGGTTCGTAGGAGGCATTCAACACGAGAACCTTGCTCATAGGTGTCTGGAGATCGCTTGAATTTACCCCGCATGGTAGCACAGATCACTGGGATTGGAACCTATTATTCAGTGTTGGGGAAGTGGGGAGCTTTTTTCAGTGCGATCGCCGATCAGGTAATCTGCTACTGGACTGTTTCAGCTAAAATAGGGCATTAGATTCTGCAAAGCCAGAAAGTTGTTTTCTTGAACAAGATAATAGTCATGGTCGAAAAATATCCAGAAAAATAGAAGTTTTTAAAGTGAGGAAAAATGAAAGACAAGGGTTTGAAAATCTGCGAAGACTTATTAAAGTAGAAAGAAAGGGTAGTCGCGGGGATAAAACTTATGAAGAAACAGCTTACTATATCAGTAGCTTAACCGAATCCGCCCAAGTATTTGCTAAAATTATTCGAGGACATTGGAAAATAGAAAATCAGTTACATTGGGTAAAAGATGTAATTTTTGAGGAAGATAAAAGCCAGATAAGTGATTTTCAAGCGGCAAGCAATTGGTCAATTCTCACAACTATAGGATTGAATCTTTTCAGAAGTTTAGGTTTTCTCTCAATAACAGAGGGACAGAGGTGGTTAGCTGAACGTTGGGAAAAACTGATAGTTTTATCGACGTAAGAAGCAGAAAAATTAGCTAAATTAACAGGATGTACTCTCAGACAATTTCAAGAGAGATAGGCTTTTAGTGCCTTGAGAACAAGCTTTATCAATCTATTTATAATAAATATTGGCAGAAGATTAAAGATTAATTATTGTGACTAACTCTTTTGGTTAGAGAAAGATAAAATTGAGAATCTTAAGTCAAATTTATTGACTCAAAATCAGCTGTACTTAATTTAAATGAATCAACCCTAGGGGTTTGGGGGGTTCTACCCCCCAAAAGCTTGGATTGAGTAATAAAATCAAAAGTAAAGCCCAATTTTAAAAGAGAGTTTCCCCGTAAAAATCCCAACTTGCTAGATTGACAAAATTGTATCGGTAGAATTACTGAATAGCTGATAGCTGGTAGCTGAGGGTTTATAACTTGCGTTCATAACTTAACAACGTATTTTTTAATAACATTGCCACCGTCATCGGACCGACACCACCGGGGACAGGAGTAAGATAACTAGCTACTTCTAAAACCCCAGCATAGTCCACATCTCCCACCAAACGGTCAGCCACACGATTAATCCCCACATCCACCACCACCGCACCAGGTTTGACCATATCTTTAGTGATTAAATTCGCTTTACCGACCGCAGGTACTAAAATATCAGCACTTCTGGTTATTTCTGCGAGATTTTCCGTGCGCGAGTGAGCAATAGTTATCGTAGCGTTTTCCTCCAATAACATTAAAGCTAAAGGTTTCCCCACTAGAATACTGCGACCCACCACCACCGCGTGCTTACCAGCTATGGGAATATTATATTCTTTCAGCAGTGCCATGACCCCCACAGGAGTACAACTGCGAATACAGTCCTCACCTCGCACTAAACCGCCTAAATTGAGAGGATGTAAACCATCAGCATCTTTTTTCGGGTCAATTTGGTAGAGAAGGGAAACCGCATCTAAATGCTTAGGTAAGGGTAATTGAATTAAAATCCCGTCCACCCGCTCATCTTGATTGAGACGGACAATTTCCGCTAAAATTTCTAGTTCACTTGTATCGGTAGGAAAATGACGACCAAAAGAGGCCATGCCGATTTTAGTACAAGCTTTCTCCTTATTGCGTACATAAACGGCACTAGCAGGATTATCCCCCACCATCAACACCGCTAACCCCGGAGGTCGTCCCATTTGAGATTGTAGCGTCTGGATGCGCTCTCCTAGACCAAGCTGGATTTTTTGAGCTAAGGCTTTCCCGTCGAGAATTTGGCAAGTAGTTACGGACATTCTATGATAATACCGAGAACAAAAATCTTTCGGATCTATTCTATGGTCAAAAAGATTGGCTAATCGCACTCGTTAAGGTTAAAGCAAGAATGTCTATTCAGACTCGTGTAGGGCGCATCGGCAGTTTATTATTATTGCTAGGGTTATTCGGTTGTAGTACCCTTGCTGACCTCGGTATTGCCGTTCCCTACATCGGTGATCCTCCCCTAACAGCGATCGAGCAATTACAGGAAAAACCAAAAGGTGCTTTAGTTTATCTTAGGGGAACTGTCAGCAATTATGCCCCTTTTTTAGCGGGAGGAGCCTATCTTTTGCAGGATGGGTCCGGTAAGATTTGGATTCGCACCAATAGCAATAAATTACCCCGTCAAGGCGAAGAAATCGTCATTAAGGGCAAAATTGACTTTGAGGCTATTCCCCAAGGTTCCCAAACCGTCAACGAAGTGTATGTGGTGGAATTAGAACAGATGGATGCAGTAGCAGTTAATTCGGTTCCTACTCCTTCCCCGTCCCCGGAAATTAAACCTTCCCCCACCTCGGAAGTTAAACCCCCAGAAAATAATTCTCCCCCAGTCTCCACTAAACCCCTCGAAAATCCCCGACAGGTGACAATTCCCAGCGCAGCTGAAACGAAACCCCCAGAAACTCCCGTCCTTACCCCCATTAAACCCAATCCCCCCGCACAACCCGTCGCAGAAGCGATTCCCCCCAAACCCCCCGCAGTGGTTAAACCCGTCCCAGACCTCCTTGATGCTTTCTTTTTACCCCATAAACAAAGCGAGAAATAGCTAGGGTTAGGTGTGGGAATTATGAATTATGAATTATGAAGTGGGAAGTGGGAAGTGGGAAGTGGGGAGAAAATACAAATAATCTCCTGTCTCCCGTCTCCTGACTCCTGATAACTGATAACCGATAACTGATAACTGATAACTGATGATATTCGTTGCTTTGGCGATTTTGGAACAGGACGGTCGATTTTTAATGCAGTTGCGCGACGACATACCGACGATTCTCTATCCGGGGGTGTGGGGTTTATTTGGTGGTCACTTAGAAGCGGGTGAAAGTCCAGAAATAGGGTTAAAACGAGAGTTAAAAGAAGAAATTAACTACGAAGCCCCTAGTTTACGCTATTTTCGCTCTTATAACGATGATAATCTCTCCCGTTATCTTTATCATGTACCCCTGACCCTGGGATTAGAAAAATTAGTGCAAACAGAAGGGCAAGATTTAGCATTATTACCTCCGGCTGCCATCCGTCAAGGGGAATACTATTCCCAGAAGATTAATCAGACTCGTTCTTTAGGAAAAATTCATCGCCAGATATTGCTCGATTTTATAGAACTAGAACTATAGTGGATACTAGAGCCAGACAAGGAACTCCCTTATCTATACGAAAGTCGTAGTTAACACTGCTCCTCACCTCCCTCGAAGGCAAAATGCTCCCGCTTTTTGAATGGCTTTATTGAAACGTCAATCTTATTTTGGCTTTGTCTTTATGAACCAGTCGCGTCCCTCGTTCCTTTCCGTGCAGAAACTCCTATCCGGAGGTGCGATCGCTACCCTAGCAGTTAGTTCCCTGATGGTCCTTACCCCCGCAGCCAAAGGGGAAAAACCCTTAGAAGATAACCCGAAAGCGGTCATCGACCAGGTTTGGCAAATTGTTAATAATGAATTTGTAGATCGTGGTTTTCATCAAATTGATTGGCAAAAAAAACGTCAAGAATTGTTAAGCAGAAATTATACTAATCCCCAACAAGCTTACACAGCAATTCGCGAAGCTTTAAAGGAATTGGATGATACTTATACCCGTTTTTTAACTCCTAGTGAATTTTCTGTCCTCACCAGTCAAACTTCCGGAGAATTATCGGGAATTGGGGTACGTTTAGCTCTCGATAAACGCACTAGCGATCTGGTCGTTGTCGATACGGTGAAAAAATCCCCCGCCAAGGAAGCGGGAGTGAAAAGCGGCGATCGCCTGATCAGAATTAATGGCAAACCCACCGCTTTAATGACCTTAGAACAGGCAATGGAGGCACTACAGGGAGAAGTGGGTACTAGCGTTAGTTTACAGCTTGCCCGTCCCGATCAAGGCGTATTTGAAGTGACTTTGACCCGGGTAGATATCGAAATCCCCTCCGTTAGCTATACCCTTAAACAGGAAGGTGGGGTGAAAGTTGGTTATATCAAACTGGATGAATTTAGTTCCCACGCAGCCGAACAAATGAAACAGGCGATCGAGGAATTAAGTCAACAACAGGTATCCGGCTATGTTCTCGATCTGCGGGGCAACCCCGGCGGGTTACTATTTGCTAGTGTTGATATCGCTCGTATGTGGATGAAACAGGGCAAAATCGTTAGCACTATCGATCGACGTGGTGGAGATCGTCAATTTATCGCCAATAACACCGCTATTACCGATTTACCCCTAGTAGTCTTGGTTAATAAAGGTTCCGCCAGCGCCAGCGAAATCCTCGCCGGAGCGCTAAAAGAAAATGGCCGGGCGACTTTAGTGGGTACATCGACCTATGGCAAGAGTACCGTCCAATCGGTACACACCCTCTCCGATGGTTCTGGTTTAGCGGTGACAATTGCCCGTTATTATCCCCCCAACGGCGAAAATATCTACAAAAAAGGCATTAAACCCGATGTGCAGATCGAGTTAACCCAAGAACAACAGCTGCGCTTCCGCGATGATCCTTCTTTGCTGGGAACTAAGGATGATCCCCAGTATCAACAGGCGATCTCGCTGTTACAATCCCATAATGTTAAACGTCCAGGCACCGGCAATCTCAATAACCCTTTGAGTAGTCGGGCCGAATAATCGTCCTAAAAAATCTGGGGAAACGGCGACTGTTTCGGCGAAATGGCGATTCTAGAACAGCCTTTAAAGCATTTAACAGCGCTCTCTCTCGCTCCCGTGCAGTTGCTGGTGATTCCCCCCCCAAAGATTTCTGCATCTACAAATTCTGCAACTGAGCATAAGACGCAGTATTAAACTGTATCGCCGGCTACAAATGCTCGATTATTCGCCAAAAAGTAACCTGATCAAAACCTCACACCCTGCTCTATAATTCCCGACGACCTTCTAAAGCTCTCGCTAAAGTTACTTCATCAGCGTATTCCAGATCGCCGCCCATGGGCAACCCAAAAGCGATACGGGTAACTTTAGTGAAGGGTTTTAGTAAACCCCCGATATACAAAGTCGTGGTTTCTCCCTCGACACTGGGACTGATAGCTAAGATAACTTCCTGAATTTTTTTCTGGCTGACTCTGGTGACTAAAGACTGTATATTTAATTGATCCGGTCCAATCCCATCCATAGGTGAGATAACACCGCCTAAAACGTGATATTTGCCCGAATATTCCCTAGTTTTCTCCAAAGCAATCACATCTCTGGAGTCAGCTACCACACAGATAGTCCCCGTTTCCCGGTTAGGATTGCGGCAAATTTCGCAGATTGGTTCGGCCGAAAGATGAAAACAAACCTGACATAATCCTACTTGTTTTTTCGCTGCTACGATCGCCTGGGCCAATTCGATCGCATCTTGTTCTGGTCGTTTGAGAATATACAGGGCCAGACGTTGAGCGCTTTTTGGTCCCACCCCGGGTAATTTTTGTAACTGCTCGATCAAACGAGCTAAAGGCGGTGTATAAATAGCAGTTAATCCTCTTATCAGTTATCAGTTATCAGTTATCAGTTATCAGTTATCAGTTATCAGTTATCAGATTTGAGTTTTCAAGTGAGCAGTGTTACATGGAAGTTTCCTACTGTCTTTTCACTGTTTACTGCTCACTGTTTACTAACTAAGACCTTTTTGGTAAACGGACATCGATAACACTGGTGTTGAAATTATAATTATCTCCTTCTAACTCGATTAAAGTGCCAATTTTCACCTTTTGACCGCCCACAACCGCACCAGTATCAGTAACTTCCGCTTGACCACTGAGAGTCATAATCATATCTTGAGAATAGTTTTCCGTGCGGGGATCGGGTAGGACTTTCACACTACCATCTGGCTGCGGCACTAAGACATTTCTCGCTAAAGGTTTAACATTTTTTATATCCACTTGACCGGCTGGTTGATTACGAATAACAATATTAGTTTTCTTCTCGGTATTGAATTGATTAATCAAAGCGTTGGGATTAAGAACACTTAAACCCCGGACAATAACATCCACTTCTATGGGTTCTTTGGTCACTTGAGCGATCGTACTTTTACCACTCGTCCCCGGCACAACAAAAATACCGATAATTGTCAATAAAATTACTAAGGCCGCTCCGATATCAAGCAAGCTAAATTTACCGAATAAACGTCCTTTTGAGTCTAATAACTGCATAGCCTTGAATTTATATAGATGACTATTCCTAGAGATCGAGCCTAGAGAGTAAATTCTATCACGATCGGAATCTTGGTCGCAGACAGGAAGTCTGACTTAAGATAGAAGATCGGAGTCTCACACGGAGCGATCGATAGACAATGGCGGGTAAAACTCAACTTAAGAAACAAGAAAAGCAATTATCTCCACTCGATCTGACCCCTTCTGACGGTAACAACCTCGAAAAAGTTGCCCCCGTTAAACATTGGTCGATCGAAGATAGCGAAAATCTCTATCGTATCCAAGGCTGGGGAGAACCCTATTTCTCGATCAATGCTGCGGGAAATATTACCGTCTCGCCCCAGGGAGAAAGGGGCGGTTCTTTGGACTTATACGAGTTAGTTTCGGCGATTAAGCGGCGGAATATCGGTTTACCGCTGTTAATTCGGTTTAGTGATATTTTGGAAGACCGGATCGAGCGCCTGAATGCCTGTTTTAGCCGAGCGATCGCCCGTTATAATTATCCCAATGTCTATCGCGGTGTCTATCCGATCAAGTGCAATCAACACCGTCACATCGTCGAGTCTTTAGTGCGTTTTGGTAAACCCTATCAATTTGGGTTGGAGGCTGGTTCAAAACCTGAGCTAATGATTGCTTTAGCTACCCTAGAACCTGCCTTAAACGGCAAAAATGACAAAACACAACCACTGCTAATTTGTAACGGCTATAAGGACAAAGAATACATCGAAACCGCTCTTTTGACCACTCGTCTCGGTCATCGGCCTTTGATTGTCATCGAACAATTGGAAGAATTATATTTAACCCTGCGGGTCAGTCGTCAGTTAGGAATTGCCCCTCATTTGGGAGTGCGTGCGAAACTGGGGACAAAAGGGGTGGGCCGTTGGGGATGTTCCACGGGAGACCGGGCAAAATTCGGTTTAACCGTCCCAGAAATCTTAACGGTGGTGACGGAATTAGAACAAGCGGGGATGTTAGATTGTCTGCAACTGCTGCACTATCATATTGGGTCGCAAATCTCCGCTATTAGCGTCATTAAGGATGCTATTCGCGAAGCTAGTCAGATTTATGTGGAATTAGCGAAATTAGGGGCAAATATGACCTATCTCGATGTGGGGGGTGGTTTAGGGGTCGATTACGATGGCTCAAAAACTAACTTCTACGCCTCAAAAAACTACAATATGCAGAATTATGCCAATGATATCGTGGCCGAGGTCAAGGAAGCTTGTGAAGATGCCCAGATTTCACCTCCAATTCTCATCAGTGAAAGTGGCCGGGCGATCGCTTCTCATCAATCGGTGTTAGTCTTTGATATCTTGGGAAGTAGTGAGGTTCCCCAAAATCCCCCCGATCCCTGCAATGGGAAAGAACACCTCATCCTCCGCAATCTCTGGGAAACCTACACGGGTATCGATGAGCGCAATTATCAGGAAGCTTATCACGATGCGGGACAGTTCAAAGAGGAGGCGATTAGTCTGTTTAATTTCGGTTATCTCAGTCTCAAGGAACGAGCTAGAGCCGAACAATTGTACTGGGCTTGTTGTCACAAAATTCTGCAAGTGGCCCGACAACAGGATTATGTTCCCGATGACTTGGAAGACTTAGAGCAAATTATGGCCTCAATTTATTATGCCAATCTCTCGGTTTTTCAGTCAGTTCCCGATAGTTGGGCGATCGATCAACTATTTCCAATTATGCCGATTCATCGTCTCGATCGAGAACCTACTCAAAGAGGAATTCTCGCCGATTTAACCTGTGATAGTGACGGGAAAATTGCCCAGTTTATCGATTTGCGCGGGGACATAAAATCAGTTTTAGAATTGCATCCTTTGGAGTACAAAAACGGTAAACATTCTCCGGAACCCTATTATCTAGGAATGTTTCTGGTGGGTGCTTATCAAGAGATTATGGGCAATTTACATAATCTTTTTGGCGATACTAACGTGGTACATATTCAGATGAGTCCCAAGGGGTACGATATCGAGTATCTAGTCAAAGGAGATACGATCACGGAAGTATTAAGTTATGTGCAGTATTCTGCGGAAGACCTGTTAGAAAGAATTCGTCTTCGTTGTGAACAAGCTTTGCAGGAAAATCGCATGACTGTGGAAGAATCCCAATTACTACTACAGGATTATGAACGCAGTTTGCGACGTTATACCTATCTAGTGGGTGGGGATTAATAGAGGTTACTTGTGGGGGAAATTTAGCTCATTTTCCCTTTTTAAAGCATTGATCGCAGAATTTTGGGCTAATGCTACCTCTGGTAGTACATTTATATGTATTTTCTCACTCCTTTCTTGCCGTCCCGCAGGAGGGAAGCGACATCAACATCTATTTCGTAAAAATTTAGTTACAAATACTTTGCGATTTGTGTCAATAACTTGCTACCTGCTACTTTTGCTACAGGAAATAGGTACAAT
>NZ_JADBTR010000014.1:0-4525 GCF_020246065.1 Microcystis sp. M144S2 | reverse complement strand
AAGTAGCTGGTTATAATTAAATTAAAAATGGATTTTAGGTTCGATCCCCCCTGCCCCCCTTGATAAGGGGGGTGCCGATCCCCCCTTAGTCCCCCCTTTAATCCCCCCTTAATAAGGGGGGCATCTGACAACTTTTAACGCCTACCTACTTACTTCTTTTCAACCAACCTCGAAAACAGTTTTGTCAGTCCCTCAGTCCCTTGGCAAAATCCATCTATTGGCGGGGAAAACGCTACATGGCCCAGAAAAAATCACCACGAATTCCTTTAGAATTGCACCAGATCAAGGCTTACGAGTTTTATCAAAAACGGCTGGCATCGGGTAAAGAAGGCAATGAGATAGATGACTGGCAGCAAGCGAAAGAATATTTGAGCCAACATCCCAGAGCGATTCTTGCTTGGAATCTAAAAATGCCCTATCGCGGGGGAAAAAGGCTAATTAAAAGATTGTTGCTATCGCTCCAGTCTCTTGTCAGAGTTGCTTGGAAACTGCTAATCTTTCCCTTCTGGCTATTTCAGCAAATACCTGGACTTTTTGCCCGTGAAGACAAAGACAGCCGCACCTTTGCCATTGATGTGGTCAAAACGATTATTTCTGCCCTGGGATTAATTGCTACCCTTTCGGCAGGAATCGGACTTTTTGTCAATTATCGCAATTCTCAAGCGGAAATGCGACTGACTCAGGAACGTCTTATTACCGAGCGCTTCTCGAAAGCTGTCGAGCAAATCGGTAATACTAAAGAGGAGGTGGTAATTGGCGGCATTTATTCCCTAGAGCGAATTGCCAAAGATTCTCCCAAGGATCAATGGACAATTATGGAAGTGCTGACTTCCTACATTCGTAAAAATTCCCCCATTCCCTCGAATATTGAACAACTGGAGCCAGCGGCAAGACAGAAAGTCCTAGAAAAGCTCCCTTCCGTGAGTATTCCAGTTCAGGCCGCTTTAACGGTAATCGGGCGGCGTAAAGTTGAAAATGACCAGGCCGGGGATAATTTGGCTGGAACAACTGACTCTAATAAAATTAAAATTCTTGATTTAAGCCAGACAAATTTGAGGGGAGCCAACCTCAACCGGGCTAACCTCAACCGAGCCAACCTCAACCGAGCCAACCTCAACCGAGCCAACCTCTACAGAGCCTACCTCAACGGAGCCTACCTCATCGGAGCCTACCTCAACGGAGCCTACCTCATCGGAGCCTACCTCTACGGAGCCGACCTCTACGGAGCCTACCTCTACGGAGCCTACCTCTACGGAGCCGAGGATCTTCACCCAAAACAAATTAAATCGGCCTGCTTTTGGGAAAGAGCAATACACAGGGGAGCCTACTGGGATACTGATAAACAATTATGGGTGGCTGCGGACCGGGAAGCCAATCAACGAGAAATCGACAAACTCAAAAGGGACAAAAACTCAGATCCGCCAAATCCGATTGATTGTAATACTAAATAGGGTTTGCGGCAAAAAGTACGGGCGAAGCATTCGGATAGAAAATCTCCGGTTTCACCGATAGGTTATGCCCAAATGCTTCGCCCCTACAGGACGCGGGCCGATGAAAACGCAAGGTTTGGAAGCACGATTCTCTCAAAATCTTGCACCTGTTTGGCGAGAAAAGCCACAAAACCCTTACCTTACCTACATTTCACATTTATTCAGCCAACCCTAAATATTATGAAAACTTTTCTGACTTTTCTTCAGCTATTTATGAATGTCTGAATGATGCCCATCTGAAACATAAAAAAGAACTGAATTCCTTGCTTACTCTACCATTTCAGAAGTTGAATAAATCTCAGATTATGAACGTCTAAAGTATAGTTGGTCGTTAATTGCCATGTCTGCTATGATACAATCAGGGGGTGCTGCTTTAGCAAAGATTGATAGTGAACACTCATTATTATATTAATAAATATGAATAAATATGAAGTAATTTAAGTTTCCAAGAGAATGAACCCGATCTTTTTTACTATGGGGGTAAAACTGATTTTCAATTTCTCAGGTTGAAAGGTGAACCCAGATTAAGCTATCTGAACAATAAGAGGACAAGCCAATGTTTGAAGATTTTACCTATATTACCGATGAGGCTTTTTTAGAGAATTATTGGTGGGAAGAAAAAGTTATCTGTTCCCACTGCCAAGGCAAAGGAAGAATCTATCTAGAGACAGAGAATGAATCCGTCCCCTGTAAATTCTGTGAAGGTGAAGGCATTATTCAACGAAAACAAAAGGAGACTAACTATTCCTAAAAATCTGTATAATTAGATACCATAAATTAAAAATCTTCTTGAGTTAAAACCTCGGGCTGACATTGTTTAATTTCGCTGTTAATCCCCACGGCAGATTCCGATTGTAGGTCTTCGATATAACCGGATTGATGGGATAAAGCTTCAGAAAAACTCTCAAACGGACCGAAATAATAGAGACATTTCGGCTGAGTGGTGGTGATCTCTATCCACCAGGGTTGAGGTGGTAAACTAGGCTTAATGGAGACAGTTTCTGGGTCAAGAGGCTTTATACTGAGAATCCTGGCACCTTGGCGCAGGAGGCGCTGTGTTTCTTGACTCATGCGGCTTTTAGGTACTCGCAGGACTGTCCGGGAGAAGCGTTGAGGCAAAGAGCCAGAAGAACCGGAAAAAACAACTTCATAGAGAAATATTTGATTCTCTCCCTGATTATTAGCCTCTAGCATACAGAAAAGATTCTCTTTTGGGGGTAAGGGTTAAAAAAAACAGACGCTACTTTGAGCAGATGACTCAAGCAAAATCATCTCCTAACAGAGTAGCGCATCTTGATACCATAGCATAGAGCGGCAAAAAGTTAGGTTTTGACCTATTCTCCCCTCACAGCATGGCTTAAGGGGAGATTCTTCCACAGGAAGAACCCGATAGAGTTCTTTATGATGCTGTAGCCGGATATATGGCTGTTATCTTAATGGTGAGGTACAAAGTTTTTGTTTTCGGGAGTCGGTCGTCGATGCCCAATCCTGTTATACTTCATCTTTATGATAAACAATGTTAATAATATTGACAACAAATAGAGTTTTTTAACAAATATGCAGCCACCAAAATTAAGCTTAGGAACCAGATTATTTTTATCCCATCTCCTCGTTATGGTGGTGGGATTGAGTAGCTTTATTATCATTGCTAAATTATCTTCTCCCCGAATGTTTGTTTTGCGTTTGGAACAGTTAGAAAGGCAGGGATTTTTTACCGTGCGTTCAGCGAGAACTTTCTTGGTTAGGGGTTTTGAGACGGCTTGGGATAGTAGTGCTATTTGGTCATTTATTGCGGGAGGAAGTGCAGCTGGTTATCTGAGTTTTTTGGTTTCTCAACGCATTATGAAACCGGTAAAACAAATGAAACAAATCACTAAAAATTTTGCGGAAGGGGATTTATCGGCGAGAGTTCCAGAAAGCGAAATCCCAGAATTAAATCAATTAGCCATCAGTTTTAATCAGATGGCGATTAGTTTAGCCGATGTGGAAAAACGTCGCCAGGAATTAATCGGTGATCTTACCCACGAATTACGCACACCTTTAACTGTGGTGCGGGGATATCTGGAAGAATTAGCCGATGGTGCGATCGAACCTAATCCAGAACTTTATCAGAAATTAGTGAAAGAAACTCGCCGGCTAGAACGTTTAACCCACGATCTACAGGAGCTATCGCGAGCGGAATCTGGTTATCTCTCGATTAAACTGCAACCTGTTAATTTATTAACTTTGTTAAATTCTCTTATCGAAAAATTTGCCGATCAATTATTAGAAGATGGACCGACTTTACAGTTAGATTGTCCCCCCAATTTACCATCTGTCATGGCCGATCCCGATCGCCTTGAACAAATTTTAGTTAATCTGCTCGGTAATGCCATTCGTTACACCGATCAGGGTGCAATTACTCTGCAAGTGACAAGGGACAAAAATCACCTACAAATTGCCGTTATCGACACGGGAATCGGCATCGCAGCAGAGGATTTACCCTTTATTTTCGAGCGCTTTTGGCGGGCCGATCGTTCTCGTTCCCGTTATTCTGGGGGTAGTGGTATCGGTTTAGCAATTACCCGTCGTTTAGTGGAATTACACCAAAGTCAAATGGAGGTAGAAAGTGAATTAGGTAAAGGCAGCACTTTTCGTTTTTCCCTAGCAATATCTCCGAATTGGGAGTAGGGGTTTTTTTAGTGATCGGTAAACAGTAATCGGTAAGGGGAGACGGGAGAAGGGGGAGATGGAGCGGGGAGAGAGAGTTTGAGCATTTGTACTAAAATATCTAATAGACATCTCCAAAAATTATAACCCAATCACAGCTTGCTTTTAGTCTGCGTACTAATTAGATAGTTCTATAGCTGAAATGTACATCTATCGTTGCTAATTTAATTTTACTGAAAAAATATGAGAAAAATGAACTACCCCGCCGCAAGCGGACGGGGTATCAGAATCAAAATAGACTCAATTGTAGATTTTGGTGTAGCTGCAGGTATTCTTTATCTTGTTCTTTTACATATCTCGCTATCATACCTTCATCCCCATGCTTT
>NZ_JADBTR010000139.1:0-4732 GCF_020246065.1 Microcystis sp. M144S2 | reverse complement strand
TTTCCGTCTTATTTACAATCCGACATATAGTTGATTCTGATAGTTCCCAGCTTGTACCAATGTGAAAATATGTTCTATATTCTCGCCAATATTCTAACGTTACTAAAACTTGTTCTTCTATAGATAGTTTAGGTTTCGGTCTCCTTTTAGATGGTGAATTAGAGTCGGCTTCAACACTTTTTACTGATTCTACCATCTTTCTATATGTTTGTTTATAGACACCGAAACGGCGTTTGAATTGTTCATCTGATAAGTTTTGATAATCCATAATTTTGCTATGTTTATTAGCAAAATTATAGATGATTTCCTGACCTAAGATCACATTTTATTCTTTTTTCCACTTCAATCTAAGAATTGAGAAAAAAGCAAAGCCTTATATCATACCATAAAAAAATTATGCAAGAGGTCTAATAAGGGTGGTGTCTGATAATTTTTAACGCCTACCTACTTATTTAACGATTTGCCTTGAATTTTCGTTTTTTTGCCGGTATTCTCGCCAAGGAGTCGGGACATCTATCTCTACAGACCCAATTTCGCCGCTAAAGCGATCGCTACTGGGAAAATGCGATGTTCTTGCACTTGAATGCGTTCGTGGAGACTGGCCGCGGTATCATCCGGGAGAATGGGAACCACTGCTTGCATTAAAATTGGGCCACTATCTACCTCCGCGCGAGCGATATGCACAGTACATCCGGTCACTTTTACCCCCGCCGCTAACGCTTGTTCCACGGCGCGCACACCTTTAAAACTGGGTAGTAAACTAGGATGGATATTGATCACGCGATCGGGAAAAGCATCTAGTAAAACCGGGGTGACAATTCGCATCCAGCCCGCCATAATTACCCATTTTACGCCGTATTCCTGGAAAGTTTCCACTATTGCCCGATCGAGTTCTTCTCTGGGTTTAAATTGACGATGATCGAGGAAAACCGCAGGGATATTGTAGTGATCGGCTTTTTCTTTTACCTTGGCATCGGGATTATTGTAGATGAGGACAGAAATCCGGGCATTTAGCTGTTTTTTAGCGATCGCTGCCGCTAAAACAGCAAAATTGGAACCACTACCAGAAGCCATCACTCCTAAAGAGAGGGTTTCCTCTAGGGGAATATCGGCCAAACTGAGATCGGGAGAAATTAAACTGGGGGAAAAACTCATAAATTCAGTTATCAGTTATCAGATTTAAGTTATCAGATTTAAGTTTTAAGTTAATTAGTTAGTTATTTTCATCTTGATCCCCATTTACTGATCACTGTTTACTGTAGACCTCTTGCATAAATCCGAAAACAAACGATAGAAACAATAATGGGAGAGACTTTCAGTTAATTATTTATTAGTAGTTGATAATCTTCAAAAATGTTGCTGTACAAGGATCGACTTAAGACTTTTGCAAGAGGTCTTGTTTACTGTTTACTGTTTACTGATCACTGATTACTGATCCTATCCCCGTTGTTTCAAACCCGTTTCAATAGCGGCAATTACTGTTTCTATGACTTTAACGCGGGCGAAATACTTGTCATTTGCCGCCACAATTGTCCAGGGGGCGACGGGGGTGCTAGTACGGGCTACCATGTGATTAACTGCCACATGGTAGAGGGGCTGTTTTTCCCGATTGCGCCAATCTTCATCGGTGAGTTTATGTTGACGATAGGGGTTAGTTTGGCGTTCATTGAAGCGATTTAACTGTTCTTCGGGGCTAATATGTAACCAAAATTTGACTAAAACACAGCCTGAATGGGTTAATTGGGCCTCAAATTCGTTAATTTCTTGATATGCCCGCCGCCAGTCCATATCTTTAGCGAATCCTTCCACTCTCTCCACCAAAACCCGTCCATACCAACTGCGATCGAATATACCGATAGTTTTGGCTGCGGGTAATTTGCGCCAGAAGCGCCAGAGATAATGATAGCGATGTTCTTCCTCCGTCGGGGCAGCAAAGGCAATCACTTGATAACTGCGAGGATCGAGGGTATCGGTTAAGCGTTTGATCGCACCTCCCTTACCGGCGGCATCCCACCCCTCAAACAGGACTAAAACGGGAATATTTGCCTGAAAAATCTCTAATTGCAGTTTTCTTAATTCTACCTGTGCCTGACGCAAGCGGATTTTATAGTCTTCTTTTTCCAATTTGGCACTTAAGTCCACTCTCCCCAGATAATCGGGTTCCGTCGGCAGTAATTGGGCTTGGGGTGGTAGATTGACAGGGGGTTCGATCGGTAATTGGCGCTGATCCAAGGCTTGAGCGATCGTACCGACTAATTGGGAGAGAACTTTTACCCGGGCCCAACGTTGACAGTTGCCCTCCACCAATATCCAAGGGGCAGCCCCCGTGCTAGTGTAGGTAATCATTTCCTCGGCTAAACTGGCATACTCATCATAACGTTTGGCCTGTTGCCAATCTTCTGGACGCACGCGCCAAGATTCTAGCTCATTTTCGGCGTATTCTTTGATGCGTGACTTTAATTCCTTTTGACTGAGGTGAATCCAGAATTTAGCGATCGCAACCCGATCATCAGATAATTGTCGCTCAAAGGTGTTGATATCGCGCATGACTAGGGGAATCTGGGAGGAGGGCAATTTATTTAAGAGTCGATCCTCTAGTAGATGGGTGTACCAACTGTGATAAAAAATGCCGATACTGCCCTTTGCTGGCAGTTTTTGCCAAAATCGCCACAAAAACGGGTAACTTTCCTCTTGGGGGGAAGGGGTTAAAATTGGATGGACGGTAAAACCGCGCGGATCCATATAGTTAACCATTTTTTTGACTAAAGTTCCCTTCCCTGCCGCCGCCCAACCTTCCAAAACCACCACCACGGGTAATTTACATTCCCAACAGGACTTCTGTAGCGATCGCAGTTGTTCCATTAAATCTTTAATTTGTGATTGATAAGTTTCCTTGTCAAGGGAAAGAGATAGATCGAGGGGACTTAACATGATGGTCAAATAAAAGCAAAATTAGGGTATAAAGTTATAGACAAGTCAATCTCAAATAGGTCTTTCGCGTGTCTCAAGTTAAACCTACCATTCTCGTCACTGGCGGTGCGGGTTATATTGGTTCCCATGCAGTTCTAGCGCTCAAAAATGCTGGTTATTCCGTCATCGTACTCGATAACTTATCCTACGGTCACGCCGAAATCATTAAGGATATATTAAAAGTTGAGTTAATTGTCGGTGATACCAGGGATCGATCGCTGCTGGATAATTTATTTGCTAGTCGTGATATTGCCGCCGTCATGCACTTTGCCGCTTTTATTGCCGTAGGGGAATCGGTGCAGGAACCGGCTATTTACTATCAAAATAATGTTAGTGGGAGTCTGACTCTTTTGCAAGCGATGATCGCCGCTAATGTGAAGAAATTTGTTTTTTCTTCCACCTGTGCTATTTATGGAATGCCGAAAGAAATTCCGATGACGGAAAGTCATCCCCATCATCCCCTTAGTCCCTACGCTGCCAGTAAGGAAATGGTGGAACAAATTCTTCGGGATTTTGATCTGGCCTACGGTTTAAAATCGGTGGCTTTTCGTTATTTTAATGCTTCCGGAGCGGATCCCAGTGGTTTATTAGGGGAAGATCACCAACCAGAAACCCATTTAATTCCCCTGGCTTTATTAACTGCCCTGAAAAAACGGGATTCCCTGTCAATTTTCGGCACGGATTATGATACTCCCGATGGTACTGCTGTGCGTGATTATATCCATGTTAATGATTTGGCACAGGCTCACGTTTTAGGCTTAGAATATCTCTTAAATGGGGGCGAAAGTAATGTGTTTAATTTGGGCAATGGTAACGGTTTTTCTGTGCGCGAAGTGATTGAAACGGCGCGAGCGGTAACTGGTTTAGATATTCCCGTCATCGAAAGTCCCAGAAGGGCAGGTGATGCTCCCATTTTAATCGGCAGTAGTGATAAAGCTAAACAGGTTCTCGGTTGGCATCCCCAATATGCCGATCTCAAGGTAATAGTTGAACACGCCTGGAATTGGCATCAAAAAAGACACGCTTAACGGCGATCAAGTGCTAAACTTTAGTATTATCAGATTGAAAAGTTCTATCAGTCGATAACAGTAAAAAACTGCTAGAGGCTGATAGTTTACCGCTATAAGCTTCTCTAGAATCCTCTCGAATACAATGGTATGAATAACAAAATAATCTTAACATTTATAGGCTTGACTTTTTTAGCAAGTTGTGCTGATAGTAAACAGTTTCAATGTCAAAAAATCTATCGGATTGCCAACGAAGTGGCCCAAGAAACCAAATCCCTAACCAACGGTCAAGGGACAGAAATTGACCAAAAAAGTTGGCTATTAGCCGCCGATAAAATCGAACAGGCTGCGGAAAATATGAAAAAATTAGCAGTGAAGGATCCCGAACTAGAGAAATATAAAATCGCTTTCGCTCAAGTTTATGAAGATTATGCCACTGCCACTCGTGAAATAATTCAAGTTATCGAAACTCGCAATAAAAACGGGGCAAAATTAGCACAGGAAAAGGTAAGAAAAGCGGGACAAT
The DNA here is from genome assembly GCF_020246065.1 of Microcystis sp. M144S2. Classification (NCBI taxonomy): domain Bacteria; kingdom Bacillati; phylum Cyanobacteriota; class Cyanophyceae; order Chroococcales; family Microcystaceae; genus Microcystis; species Microcystis sp. M144S2. Next base: position 229 of record NZ_JADBTR010000139.1, on the reverse strand, counting down.
TAGAAAAAGAAACTGGCGAAGCTTTTAATACCTATTGTCAAGCACAGTAAAGCAGTTATCCTGACAGGGGGACAAGAAGGCTGAAATTCATATAGCATAAGCTTTTCATGGTTTTAGCTCGAAAAAGTTCGCCGCACCATCTCTCACTTATTAATAATAATTCCTAGTAAGCTCGCTCCTATCCCTAATTCTTTCGTTAGCTTTTTGCCTAGAATCGCTAGATCTATTT